>NZ_JAYFER010000181.1:0-10076 GCF_055795065.1 Lyngbya sp. CCY1209 | reverse complement strand
CGTGGGGGCAACCTTATAGGGTTGCCTCTTTTCCGTGGGGGCAACCGTCTCTGGTTGCCCGAATTCCAGGGAATCTCAAATCTCAAATCTCAAATCCCTCCACGATAGAATGGCAACACTTATGCGAGAACGAAGAGGAAAATATGAGTCATCGTCCGATTATTTTGGGAATCGTCGGGGACAGTGCGGCGGGAAAAACGACTTTGACGCGAGGAATTGCCCAGATTTTGGGGGAAGATAACGTGACGGTCATTTGTACCGACGACTATCACAAATACGATCGCAAACAGAGATCCGAGATCGGAATTACGGCCCTCCATCCCGACTGCAATTATTTGGATATCATGCAGCAGCACCTGACGATGTTGCGGACCGGACAGCCCATCCTCAAGCCGATCTACAACCACGATACCGGAGGATTTGAACCCCCCGAATATATCAAACCGAAGCGCTTCGTGATCGTCGAAGGGTTGCTGGGCTACTCCACGCGGGGGGCGCGGGACTGCTACGATGTCAAAGTCTACCTCGCCCCCCCGGAACCCCTGCGGGCGCGGTGGAAGGTGAAGCGGGATACGCGCAAGCGGGGATACACGGAAGAACAAGTTCTCGCGGCCCTTGAGAAGCGGGAACCGGACTCGGAATCTTACATTCGCCCCCAACGGAAATGGGCCGATGTGGTGGTCACGTTTTATCCCCCGGACGGCGACAGCGAAGACAGCTCGACGCTGAACGTGCGGTTAATGTTGCGGCCCACCATCCCCCACCCCGACTTTACGGACATTCTCCCGAAAAGCCAGGTTGACCACCGTCCGGCGGTGCGTTTGGGACTCGATCGCGATATGCGAAAGCCGGTGGACGTGCTGGAGGTGGACAGCCACGCCACCCAAGAACAGGTGCAGGAGTTGGAAATGACCCTGTGCAACGAACTGCCCAACCTGAAAAACTTTTGCAGCACGACGGGCAATCAAGAACTCGGGTCGGTGGTCGGGACGACGGGGGAAACGCTGCAAAGCTACCCCCTCGCCCTCACCCAACTTCTGATCGCCTATCACATGATCAAAGCGACCAAAATGGTGTGATTGAGGTCGATGTCGGAAGGGCGGCGACGGATGTCTCGGCCGGCCGCTGACTTTGGGGGGCGGGAATCATCTCGCCCCGAAAATCAAGGACGCTCACCAGTAGAAGATAGGCGATCGCCAGGATAATGGAAATGGCGCCGGTAATGTAGGCGACGAGTTTGGGACGTTCCATGCAATTTTCGGTTTTGACCGACTCACGTTTACAGTAATTATATCTCGCCGAGATTGTAACATTTGTTTTTTCAGGAAATTCTCAGAATCGCTTCAGGGTCAGTTCAGCTATGATAGATTGAATGGGTGTACCCGGCGATCGCCCCCCTAAAAAACAACTGTTATTTACCCAAAATAATGGTAACACAATCGAGGAAATTATAGAATTTAAAAAAACGGGTAAGTATGAGTATGCGGCATCGCGGGATGATAAACAGACCAAGAGAACCGATGAAAATGATCCGACGGATTGCCAAAACGGGTCCCAGATTTTGGGTAAACTTGCCCCCCATTTCTCTGCAAGTTCAACTGACCTTCGGGATCGTCGCGTTCGCCGTTGTGGGACTCGGGGGAGTCACGGCTTGGACGAGTTGGAATATCCGGCAATTATTGGTCGAACAACATAAGGAAAAATTGGCGGAGTTTGCCCAACAATTTTCCCACGATGTCAAATTGTACAGCGAAATGATGCCCCGGGAAGTCGCCGTCCAGCGCGTCATCGACAAACCCAGCGAAAAGAAGAGTTTGGTTTGGGTCAAAAATCGAGCGGGGGAAATTATCGCCGAGTCGGTTAATCTTCGCCAGGACATTCAACCTAACTTGCGAAATGCGCTAATTTCTTATTCCAATATGCCGAAAAAACCGGGGGTTTCTAAAATTGATGGACGGTATTGGGTGTTGTGTGGCGGTGATTTTACAATCGGCAGTTATAACTTCGGTAAACTGTACATGGTCAATGATATCACGTCGGAGTATAAGATTTTTATAACTTTGCTCTATCGCCTGGTTTTTGCTAGTCTATTTGCCATGATTTTATTGGTCAGTGCGATCGCCTGGTACATCCGGCGATCGCTCCTTCCCCTGCAACAGGTCAGCCGCATGGCCGCGACCATTTCGGCGGCGGAACTTTCGGACTATCGTTTAACGTTGGAACGGGCCCCCTCCGAAGTCGAACAACTCGCCAATACCTGCAATAAAATGCTCGATCGCCTCGCGGATGCCTGGGAACAGCAGCGACAATTTGTCGGCAATGTTTCCCACGAGTTGCGGACACCTTTAACCATCGTTCACGGCTATTTACAAAGCACGTTACGCCGGGGAGAAAATCTCACCCAGTTGCAGCGGGAAGGCTTGGAAACCGCCTCGGGAGAGGCGGAACGCACCATCCGTTTGTTGCAGGATTTGTTGGAATTAGCCAGGGCCGATCACGGGACGCTGCACCTGCAACTCGAACCGATTATCGTCAATGATTTGATGGCGGAAGTGGTGGAAATGGCTCAATCTTTCAGTCGGGGAAGAATCAAGCTAGAAAAAATAGATGGATTTTTGGAAATCAAAGCCGATAAAAATCGCCTCAAACAGGTTTTATTGAATCTGATCGATAATGCCTTGAAATATTCCCAAGCGGATACGCCGATTTTACTCAAAGCTGACCGCCATAAAAATCGGGTCGATATCGCCGTGTGCGATCGCGGGCCAGGAATTCCCCTGTCCCATCAAAGCCGCATTTTTGAACGCTTTTATCGGGTGGATGAAGCCCGGACAAGGGCGGGGGGAACGGGACTGGGTTTGGCGATCGTGAAAACCCTGGTTGAGGGGATGGGGGGGACAGTTGGCGTGCGATCGCAGTTGGGAGAAGGGAGCACCTTTATCGTCTGTTTTCCCGATTATTTGTAATTTTAAAATCATCATAACGATTCGGAATCAATTTGAGAGTTTGGGGAACATTGATTGATTTTGAGTCGTCCTCGGCGTTAGAATGGTAATCCAACAATTGGGTGTGGTGTGAAATCATGATGAATCAGCATCAATTATCGGTTTTGACCGGATTTAAAGTTGCAATTCTGGCCGGATGCCTGTTCGGGTTTGCGGGTGCGGTGAAAGCCGGGGACAGGCCGAATTTATCGGCGGAGATGACGATCGCCCAAACCAGTGCGGAGGAAGTGTGGCGATCGCTGAGTCCGAGTGAAACGCGGGATGCGATCGACCAGATCTTGCAAAGTCCGATGGGAATCGCGGCTTTGAATCAACTGGCGATCGAGGGGTTTATCGCCTTCAATTGTGACAAACTTTATTACCGAGATGAGACCGGATTCCGCTTACTCTTACAGGTAAAATGTCCTTCACCCCGGGGGGTTTCCACTGCGGTGGGCTACGATGAAATGCGGGTCATTTACAATACCTTTGAAGGCAATATCGAATCCTTTGAAGTGGAACGCCACGGCGGCGACCTGGGCCGTTCGCCCCTGCCGACAAATTGAGAAAAAAATGAAATTTTTGTTCGGTCTGTTATTAATGATTGTCCTGTGGGCGATGGGTGCGCTGTCGCCGATCGCACCCCCGGCGGAGGCGGTATCGTGCCGGACGATCGCCGACCACAAAGTTTGCATTCTCAGCCTCAAACGCAGCGCCAAATATTACTGGGAATATCGCGCCAAAATTAGCGTCGATGGGGTAGTTCGCCCCGTCGAAACGTACAACTGCCGCCATCGCATCCGGGTGCGATCGGACGGGAAGGAAGTTCAATTCGAGTCCGGCGGTTTCGGGGACTATATTTGCGGCGTTTTGAATTAAAATTGTTGAATATAGCAGCGTGAAATGATGGGTCAAAACTCGATTCGCTCAAAGCCCCCAGCATTGGGGGTTTAAGGGCGAGATGTGCTATCATTTAATCTGCGATCGGGAGGGAGTATGACGGCGAATCCGGAAGCGCACTTTCAAACCCAAAACCTGACGCTGCGACCCTATGAAATTGCAGATGTCGGGACCCTATTTCCGATCCTCTCCGACCCCACGACCCTGCAATTTTGGCCCCGCCCCTTCACCCGAAATCAGGTGGAAGCCTGGGTCGATCGCAACCGCCGCAGCTATGAAATGGACGGTTTCAGCCGATATATCATCCGTCTCAATTCCGACGGAACCATTGTCGGCGACTGCGGGATTCTGCGGGGTATCGTGGCGGGGCGGGTTGTCAACGATTTGGGCTATATTATCCACCATCCCTATTGGGGGCGAGGATATGCCACAGAAGCCGCCCGGGCGATCGCGGATTACGGACTCAATACCCTAAAATTGGATGCCCTCCACGCCAATATGCCCTGGAACCACCACGCCTCCCGGCGGGTTGCCGAAAAAATCGGGATGCACAAAATCGGCGAATTTAATAATCCTATCAATCGCAATATCCGCACGTTTCTATATAGCCGAGTATCGGAAAAACCCCGTTAAAACGGAATATCCTCTTCTTCGGTATCTTCCTCTGAATCAAACTCCGGCGGTTCTTCCAATCCCACGGGAGAATCCGTTTCAATTTCGACCTCGGATTCTTCCTCGGTGAGGGGCAGCACTTCCCCCTCGAAAAAGTCCGCCAGTTGCTGGGAGGCGACGGCCACCGCATCGGCTTTGTCCCGGGGAAGGGAAACGTCCGGGGACTCGGCGGGAATCGGTTCGGGCGGCGGCGCGACGGGTTCCGCTTTCGGCGGCGGTGGCGGGGGTTCCGGTTCCTCTTTTCGAGGTGGCGGCGGGGGAGGGGGAGGTGCAGATGGTTTTGCCGCCGGAGTGGGGGGCGCGGCATCCGTCCCCACTTCCAACCGCACCTGAACCGGAGTTTGAAAGACTTTCCCACAGGCGGCTTCCAGGCTGGCGAGTTTGGACTGGGCGATTTTTAGCAGTGGGGAAGTTTTAATCCCGATACAAACCAGATTGCCATTCCACGATCGCAAACAGCCGTGTTGTCGCATCAGGGCTTGGGTTCCCAGTTGTTCGATGGCGCCGAGAATCTGCCGCCAAATTTGGTCTAGATTAACATCTGCCGGAGATTCGGAAATCTCGGCGACAGCGGGGGCGGGTTCCGGTTGGGGTGCGGGTTGCGGTGGCGGCGGCGCCGGTTTGGGTGGCGGGGCGGGTTTCGGTTCCGATCTGCCGGATGGAACGCTTTGGGTTTGGGATTGGGACTGGGACGGGCTCGATGGAATGCTTTGGGTTTGGGATTGGGACTGGGTTTGGGATGGGGAGAGCGATCGCATCGGAATGGCGGCGGGGGCGACGGCGGCGGGTCGCAGGGCGTCGGGCAGGAGTCCCAGCAGGGTCACTTCCAGCCACAGGCGGGGTTGGGTGGTGTTTTTGATCTGAACTTCGCTGTCGCGGAGGTGTTTCTGTCCGGCGAGGATGATCTCGCGATCGCAATTTTGGGCGAACTGACACAACTCCTCCCAGGTGGGGCCGGTGAGTCTCACCAGATCCCCGCGCGCGGGCGCCGTTTTGGCGATCAACAGGTCCCGGTAAAATTCCCCCAGATTTTGCAGGACGATCAGGGGTTCCCGGCCCCGGTTGAGGAGCTCGCGGGTGCGGTCCAGGACGGCGGTGGCGTCGTGGGCGGCGATCGCTCGCAACAGGGCCATCAGATCCCGTTCGGGCACGGCCCCCACCAAGTCCCAAACTCGCTCCACGTCGATTTCCCCCGACAGCAGGCTGAGTTGGTCGAGGAGGCTTTCCGCGTCCCGCAGTCCCCCCTGGGCGATCTGGGCGACCATGTACACCGCTTCCGGGACGATGGGGATCTGTTCTGTTTGCGCGATCGCCCGCAAATGCTCGGTCATGGCGTCGAGGGGGATGCGGCGGAAGTCGAACCGCTGGCAGCGGGAAATGATGGTGGGGAGGACCCGCTGGGGGTCCGTGGTGGCCAGGACGAAGACGACGCGATCGGGCGGTTCTTCCAGGGTTTTGAGGAGGGCGTTGAAGGCCGCCGTACTCAGCATATGGCAATTGTGAACCAGCAGACCGTTCGCCACGAAGTTATGGTGATCTGCGACTTCGATATCGTAGACCGGCTCAACTCCAACGGGGCGGACAGATGCGATCGTTTCCAAATTTGTATTCCATTTCTGGAATGGCGTCGGAATGGAGGTCCCGGAGGCAGTTGCGATCGCCGGTCGCCCGATACCGGAGGTCATTTGGGGACGGGGTGAGCCACAGTATGCCGCCTCTGTAGCGACGGGGGAGAGTATCTTCATTCCCGGGGCGAGATCTCGGGTGGCTATCCATCCTTTATGGGTCCGAATCAGATGATTTCCGGTGCATCTGATTGTCGCGTGAGTCGTCCGGATTTCAAAGGTCCCGCGGGTCCCGCGATCGAGCCAGCGGCGGACGGGTTTCCATTCCCACTCCCGGATCGAGTCGTTATAACTGAGAACTTGGCGATATCGGAGGGTCGGATCGTCGATCCGCATCAATCCGCGATCGCTCAGGACGAGGGCATCCCCGGTCAGGCATTCGTCGATCACATACACTTTATACCGGCACTGAACCGGGGCGAACTGACTCCGCTCGATCAGATCCCGGATGTTGTCAACGCCGGTATTGCTGGCCGCGTCGATTTCCACGAAATCCAGGGTGGCGCCGCTGGCGATGCCCCGGCAGACTTCGCAGGTGCCGCAAGGGGTTTCCGTGGGGGTTTCGGCTTTCAGGCAATTGAGGGATTTGGCCAAAATCCGGGCGCTGGAGGTTTTGCCGGTCCCCCTCGGGCCGGCCAACAGGTAAGCCGGGGCGATACGCCGGGTGCGGATGGCGTTGGTGAGGGTTTGGGCGATCGCTTCCTGGCCGACGAGATCGGCAAAGGTCTGGGGACGATATTTGTGGTGGAGGGGTTCGTAGGTCACGGCGGAACGGCAGGACGAATGATGAATTAAAAACCAATATCTCGATCCTACCTTCAACTCGCCGCGATCCGTCCGCCCCAAAATACGGCAACCCATCCGACGCTCAGGATCTCCGAAAATCCCGAAATATCCGGCTCGCGGGCGGTTAACCTCCGGCGATCGCGAGGCGAGTGCTCATAGCTATGGCGCTCAAGGGAGGGGAATTGGGAATCGGGAATCGGGAATTTTCGGAAATGTGCCAAAACCTGATAGGCTAAAAGCCAGTTCACACCGTCCCCGTCGTTACCGTCCCGTGGCCAGAAATCGCGAACCGCTGCAGAGTTTAGTTCTTTACCACCTGTTCAAGTGGTCTGTGGTCAGCCCGATGCTCCACGTCTACTTTCGCGGGCGGATCTACAATGCCGAACGGGTGCCGCAAACGGGCCCGGTCGTGATCGTTAGCAACCACGCCAGCGACTTCGACCCGCCGATCTTGTCCAGTTGCATGAGGCGGCCCGTGGCATTTATGGCCAAAGAGGAATTGTTCAAAGTTCCGGTTCTCAAGGATGCGATCGCCCTCTACGGTGCCTATCCCGTCAAACGGGGTGCCGCCGACCGCTCCGCCATCCGGGCTGCCCTCAGTTGTCTGGAAGACGGTTGGGCGGCGGGCATCTTTTTGCAGGGCACCCGCACCCCCGACGGGCGCATCACGGAGCCCAAATTGGGGGCGCCCCTGATCGCGGCTAAAGCCCAAGTGCCGCTGATCCCCGTTTCCCTGTGGGGAACCCACCGGATTTTGAAAAAAGGATCGCCATTGCCCCGGACCGTCCCCGTCACGGTGCGGGTCGGCGAACCCCTCGATCCCCCCAAATCGACCGCCCGAACCGAACTCGAAGCGATCGCGGGCCAGTGTGCCGACCAAATCAACGGGATGCTCGATTTGGGACGGTGATGGGCTCAGATGTTGCGAGATCAGGAGATCATGGAAGAAGACTTGAAAACCCAACTGTCCGACAGCGTTGATGAAGCCGAATGGGAGTGGCTGATCCCCCACGTCAAGCGGGATGCCGTGGTCATCGTTGATCGCCAGTTGGACCTGCTCGACGTCGGCGCCGCGATCGCCGAGAATCGGGTTTCCAGAGTCCAAAGCTGGATCGACGAACAGCAGATCTACAAACCCACCGCCGAACAAATTTCCGCCTGGAACGGCGACCAGAGCAAACGGTTCCACGCCCTGATCGTGCAGCCCTTCGTCCTCGTCCAAGAACGTTAAGAAAGGGAGTCGGGAGTCGGTATTAGGGAGTTGGAAAAAACTAACAATTATTAATTATTAATTATTAATTGTTGATTTTTAATTGTTAATTGTTAGTCTCGAACGACTTCCAAGCCGCAGGCTTCGGCGACCTGTTGGGCGAAACTCCTGTACCTCGGGGGAGGTTGGGGGGAGTTGATGTCGAGTCCGAAGCCTTCCACCACCCGTTCGAGCAGTTTTGATCGCCACTGGGCCTCGATTTCGTAGTCCGATGCCAAACTCCCCTCCGAAAGGGCGGCCATCAGTTTGTTGAGGATTTGGTACTGTCCGACCAAACGGGCCGCTCTGGCCACGTCGCCGGAATCGATGTCGAGGGCGTCGAGTTCTCGGAGCAAGCGATGCCATTCCGCCTCGATCAACCGCGTCAGCAGGACGCCCGCCTCGGCATTTCGCTGATTCGTCAGGGCTTTGAAGCGATCGGATGTCACGGTGATTGCCTCCATCTGTCGTTTTTTCATACCATGTAATTTTAGGGAAGTGTTTAAGCTTCGATCGCACTCAAGCTCCCGTTATCGCGACGTTTCATCATGAATTTACCACCCGACTCCACAGCCATTGTGTCTTCCGTCCATCATGCCCTATCCGTCGCCGGACTGACGAGTTACCTTCGAGAGCTCTTGGAATGTGACCCCAACCTGCGGTCGGTGTGGGTGATCGGGGAAGTGTCGAGCGCCAATTTCCACCGCAGCGGCCTGTTTTTCACCCTCTCCGAGTCCGACGGCTCCGCGGCGGTGGATTGCGTGGTGTGGAACAGCCAGCGCGACCGCCTCGCGCAGCAGCCCCAGAAGGGCGAACAGGTCATCGTTTTGGGGAATATCCGCCTCTATCCCAAGCGGGGGGAATATCAACTGACCGTCGTGCAAGTGTTGCCGGGGGGAGAGGGATTGCAGGCCCTCCGCCTTCGACAACTGCGATCGCGCCTGGAAGCGGAAGGGCTTTTCGACCCGGAACGGAAGCGATCGCTCCCCCCCCACCCGCAAATTGTTGCGGTGGTCACGTCCCCCCAGGCGGCGGCGTGGGGCGACATTCAACGGACTTTAAGCCATCGGTATCCGGGTTTGCGGGTGTTGTTGTCCCCGGCGATCGTCCAGGGGGAACGGGCGCCGGCATCCATCGCGGAGGCTATCGCCCGGGCGAATCGGGACGGACGGGCCGAGGTGCTAATTTTAGCCCGGGGGGGCGGGGCGACAGAGGATCTGTCCGGTTTCGATGACGAACGGGTGGTGCGGGCGATCGCTCAATCTTCCATTCCCGTCATCACCGGCATCGGCCACCAGCGGGACGAATCCCTGGCCGATTGGGTCGCCGATGCCGTCGCCCACACCCCCACGGCGGCGGCGGAGCGGGCGGTTCCCGACCTCGAACAACTGGCTCTCGCCCACGGGCAGCGGGCGCGATCGCTGCGGACGGCATTCGATCGCAAACTTGACCTAGAATCGGAACGATGCCGCCACCTGCAACAGCGGCTCCTGAGAGCCCTGGAGCGGCGCTGGGAATGGGAGGGGAACCGCCTGCAACTGTTCAGGCAGAAATTGGCGGCCCTCGACCCCCAAAGCCGTCTCAACCGGGGCTACGCCGTCGTTCACAGGGCGGACGGGTCTGTGGTGCGGACGGCCCAAGAGGTGGAACTCGGCCAGGAGTTGACCGTCAAACTGGCTCGGGGGCGACTGAAAGTTAAAATTGTGGAGATTGAGGAATCGTCAGCACCCCCGGCTGAAGCACGGGGGCTTCGTGCCCCCCTTCAGGTAGCTGACCAGCTATCGCCTTAACTGGCTACGTTCAGAGCAAGAGTTAAAGTCCTACCCTGGAATGCTTGCTAGTTCCAGGCTCTAGAACCGA
>NZ_JAYFER010000180.1:0-5929 GCF_055795065.1 Lyngbya sp. CCY1209 | reverse complement strand
CGACTGAAGTCGCCGTTCGCTTTTCATCCGTGCTTTAAAAAGACACGGCTTTCAAGCTCTCGTCCTTTTCTCGTAAGTGACTCGCCCCCCTAGCCCCCCAATTCTGGGGGGAACCCGATGCTCAAAGTCCCCCAAAGTTGGGGGATTTAGGGGGCTAATTCTGGGGGGAACCCGATGCTCAAAGTCCCCCAAAGTTGGGGGATTTAGGGGGCTAATTCTGGGGGGGAACCCGATGCTCAAAGTCCCCCACAGTTGGGGGATTTAGGGGGCCAAGTCCCCCAAAGTTGGGGGATTTAGGGGGCCAAGTCCCCCACAGTTGGGGGATTTAGGGGGCAAAGTCCCCCACAGTTGGGGGATTTAGGGGGCAAAGTCCCCCACAGTTGGGGGATTTAGGGGGCCGAGTCCCCCACAGTTGGGGGATTTAGGGGGCCGAGTCCCCCACAGTTGGGGGATTTAGGGGGCCGAGTCCCCCAAGGTTGGGGGATTTAGGGGGCCGAGTCCCCCACAGTTGGGGGATTTAGGGGGCCGAGTCTGGGGGAGAACCCGACGCTCAAAGTCCCCCAAAGTTGGGGGATTTAGGGGGCCTGAGATGCTCAAGTCCCCTCTGAAAACCGCGATCGCTGTGCTACCCTGATGAGAAGATCAACCCGACCCGTTCAAACCCAGTCACACAGCCTCAATGGTTCACATCAAGCGCGTGGAACTGACCAACTTCAAATCCTTCGGCGGCACGACGGACATTCCGCTGCTGCCGGGGTTTACGGTCGTATCCGGGCCGAACGGATCGGGCAAATCCAACATCCTCGACGCCCTGCTGTTCGCCCTGGGTTTGTCCTCCTCCAAGGGGATGCGGGCCGAACGCCTTCCCGATCTGGTCAACAACGCCCAAAGCCGGAAATCCACCGTCGAAACCCGCGTCACCGTGACGTTTGACCTGTCGGACCTGGTGGTGGGGGAACCGGACTACGGGGAGAACGGCAACGGCGGCAACGGAAATGGGGCGATCGCGGCGGATACTGAAATTGACGATACCGAAAATAGCGGAGATTCCGACAGCGAAACCGACTCCGAGGAAGAGGGCGATCGCTTCATCCTCCCCACCGACGAATGGAGCGTGACGCGAAAACTGCGGGTGACGAAACAGGGCACCTACACCTCCACCTATTATATGAACGGGGAACCCTGCACCCAAACCGAACTGCACGAACAACTCAATAACTTGCGGATTTACCCCGAAGGCTACAACGTCGTGTTGCAGGGGGACGTCACCGGCATCATCACCATGAAAGCCCGGGAACGGCGGGAGATCATCGACGAACTGGCGGGAGTGGCCCAATTCGATCGCAAAATCGTCCTGGCCCGGGAAAAACTCGATACCGTCAAAGAGCGGGAAGAACGGAGCCGCATCGTCGAACAGGAATTGATCGTCCAGCGCGATCGCTTGGCCAAAGACCGCGCCAAGGCGGAAAAATACCAACAATTGCGGGCGGAATTTCAGGAAAAAAGCCAGTGGGAGGCCGTCCTGAATTATCAGACGTTGCAAAATCAAGTCTGGCGCCTGCGGGAACAGATCGAGGCGGGCGATCGCTCCTATACTGATTTAACCGAACAACTGCAACATCGGCAAACTGAAATTACCCGAGCCACCACCGAACTGGAGGCCCTCAACGCCCGAGTCAAGGCGATGGGGGAGGAGGAATTGCTGAATTTGCAATCCACCCTGGCGACAGAAGAGGCCGAACGCAACCAACTGCAACAGCGGCGGCGGGAACTGGAAACGGCCGCCCAGCAGGTGACGGGGCAGATCCGGGAGACGGAGGCGGAAGTACGGCAGCACCGGGAAACTTTAGCCAATTTGGAACGGCAGAAAACCGAGGAATTGGCGTTACAGGAACGGCGGCGGGGCGATCGCGATGGGGCCCTAGCCCTCGTCAACCGCACCCGGGAAGCGACCGAACAGGTGGCGTCCCAGGCGGAAACCTGGATGGTGCAGCAGACGGAACTGCACCGCAAAATCGAAACCCTGCAAAAAAGCCTCGACCCCCAGCGCACCGAACGGGCGCGACTGCGGGAGCGTTCCGAACAGTTGCAGCGGCAAAATTTGGAGCGGGAAGAGGCTTTAATCAGCCTGCGGCGGGAACTGACGAGCAAACAGCAGGAGTTGAAAACGGCGATCGCAACCCGGGACGCAATGGCAACCCAGGCGGACGCCTTGGGACGCACCGTGGCGGCGGTGGAGGACGAGTTGCAGTTGCAGCAGGAAACCCAGGCCCGGTTGTTAGAAGAACAGCGGGAGCGGCAGCGCAAACTCGATCGCCTGGAAGCCCAACAGCAGGCCCAGCAAGAGGCGACGGGGACCAACGCCACCCAAACAATCAAAAAGGCGAGTTTGGAGGGTGTGTGCGGCCTGGTGTGCCAGTTGGGGCGGGTGGAACCTCAATATCAACTGGCCTTGGAAATTGCCGCTGGGGGCCGGATGGGACATCTGGTGGTGGAAAATGACCGGGTGGCGGCGGAAGCGATCGAACTGCTGAAACGGCAGAGGGGGGGGCGGGCGACGTTTCTGCCCCTGAATAAAATTCGCCCCGGGCGGGGGGGACTGCCCAATTTCGCCACGATGCGATCGCTCGAAGGGATGATCGATCTGGCGGTGAATTTGATCGAGTGCGATCCGCGCTACAACGATATTTTCGCCTACGTTTTCGGCGGTACGCTGGTATTTAATACCCTGGAAAATGCCCGCCGCCATTTGGGACAGTACCGGATGGTGACGCTGGACGGGGAACTGTTGGAGGCCAGCGGCGCGATGACGGGGGGGAGTGCCAGTTCGCGATCGACTCTGCACTTCGGCACGGTGGACGACGAGGTGAGCGCGGAGGCCCGGGCGATCGCGGCTTTGAAGGAGCGGTTGTCGGAGATCGAGCGGATTTTGACCCGCTGCACCCAGGCGATCGCGGAGGGAGCCCAGGAGGCCAAGGCGCGATCGCTCGAACTCATCGACGCCAGACAGAATTTGCGGGACGCCCAGCAGCGGGTGTCCCAACTGGAAGGGATCATCGTCAACCTCACCACCCAGACGGAACAGGTGCGATCGCAATTTGAAGCCGGGAGTGCAGAATTTCGGCAGGCGGCGGAACGGCTGACAACCCTGGAAACCACCATCCCCAGCCAGGAAAAGGAACTGGAGCGCGATCGCGACACCCTCGCCCAACTCGAAGCCGCCCACAGCCACAGCGAATGGCAGCAGATGCAGGCCACCCTCCGCGGCCAGGAAGCGGACCTGCAAGCCAAGGAAACCGCCCTGGCGGCAGTCGATCGCCACCTGATCGAACTCGACACCCAGCAGCAGCGGTTGCAGGAAAAATTGCAGGGCGATGATCGCCGGTTGGCAGAATATCGCCGACAGCAAGACACCCTCACCCACCAATTGGCAGATATTCGCACCCGCCTCGCGGCGGTGGCCGAACAGATCGCCAAAACCCGCGCCTCGATGGCCGAAGTCGAGGAACGGCTGGGGGAGGAGAAAATACAGCGCGATCGGGCCGAAGCCGATTTGCGGGAAATGCACCTGGCCAAACAGCAGCTCGAATGGCAGATCCAGAAATTGCAGGAAACCCAGCAGGGACGGCGGGAGCAACTGGCGATCAAACAGGAACAGTTGGAAACCCAAAAGGCCGAACTCCCCGATCCCCTGCCCTCGGTGCCGAAAAATACCGACCTGGCGGCGGTGCAGCGGGACATCAAATCCCTGCAAAAGCGCATGGAAGCCCTCGAACCGGTGAATATGCTGGCTCTGGAGGAGTACGAGCGCACCCAGGCCCGCCTGGACGAGTTGAGCCAGAAGTTGGCGACATTGGAGGGGGAGCGGACGGAATTGCTGCTGCGGATCGAGAATTTCACCACCCTGCGGCGGCGGGCGTTCCAGGAGGCCTTCGACGCGGTGAACGAGAATTTCCAAACCATTTTCGCCACCCTTTCGGAGGGGGACGGCTATCTGGAAATCGACGATCCGGAGGAACCCTTCAGCAGCGGGTTGAATTTGATCGCCCACCCGAAGGGGAAACCCGTGCAGCGGTTGGCGTCCATGTCCGGGGGGGAAAAGTCCCTGACGGCCCTGAGTTTCATTTTCGCCCTCCAGCGCTACCGCCCGTCGCCATTCTACGCCTTCGACGAGGTGGATATGTTCCTCGACGGGGCAAATGTGGAACGATTAGCTAAAATGATAAAACAACAAGCAGAGCAAGCTCAATTTATTGTGGTCAGCTTGCGCCGGCCGATGATGGAAGCATCAGAGCGCACGATCGGGGTCACTCAAGCCAGGGGAGCCTATACTCAGGTTCTCGGTCTTAAGTTATAGTAACCCCCAATTCAACCAATCCGTCGGGACTGTTCCCGAACTGGATTGTAAAGTAATATGTATGTCTAATTTGGAATTAGATTCTGCCTAGCATGACATCTGAACATATCCGCCAACGTTCCGATCTTCTCGGTACTCAAGTCATTACCCGCGACAGAGGCAAGCGGCTGGGAGTGGTCAGCCAACTTTGGGTCGATGTGGACCGGCGAGAAATCGTCGCGATCGGGTTAAAAGACAATTTTCTGGCCGTGGCTGGACTGCCCAAATATATGTATCTCAACAGAGTCTGTGAGATCGGCGACGTGATCTTGGTGGATGACGAGCGGGTTCTTGAAGATGACGTTGATATTGAAGGGTACAGCGATTTAATCAACAGCGAAGTGATCACGGAGACGGGGGAACCCCTCGGCCGGGTGCGGGGTTTCCGGTTCGACACCCGGGACGGGAGGTTGGAGTCGCTGATCATCGCCTCCCTCGGTTTTCCACAAATTCCCGACCAGGTGATCAGCACCTACGAACTGTCCATCGATGCGATCGTCAGCAGCGGCCCGAACCGCCTGATCGTATTCGAGGGGTCCGAGGATCAGTTGCAACAACTGACGGTGGGCGTCCTGGAGCGTTTGGGCCTCGGCGAAGCCCCCTGGGAGAAGGAAGAGGAGGGGATGTACTACCCGCCGACGGTCAAACCCGCCAACCAGTTGGGCACCGGTGTCACCCAGGCGGCGCCCCAGCAGCAGTACCGCACCCCGGAACCGGTGGAGGAGGCCTGGGAGGAGCAGGAAACCTGGGAAGAACCCATCGCCGCCCCGGTGGTGCAGCAACCGGAGCCGGTTTACGATGATTATGAGGATGACAACTGGGGCGACGCGGAGCCCGACGAGTACGAAGAGGCGGAATACGTCCCCGTGGAACCGCCCCGCCAGGAGCGGCTGTACGCTCGGGAGTATGAGTACGAGTACGAGGACGACGTGGAGTCGGATGCCTGGGCGGACGACGAGACGCCCCGACCCTACAAGGCGCCACGGGTGAACATCCCCGAGAAGAAGAAGATGCCGGAGTATGAAGAGGAAACCGGCGGCTATTGATTTGAATGATTGGGAAACCCGGTTTCTGGTTGGGAAGCCGGGTTTTTTGGTGTTCGAGATTTGGAAGATTTCATCACTCCAGGCACAGAGGACACGGAGAATTGATTGGTTTTTAATATCAAATCCGGTTGAATGCCGGGAAAAAAACGGGTTGGATATTGAGACCGCTTGGGAATCAATTCCGGAGGGCGCAAGCCTTGCGCCCCTACCCGCTCAAATCATCGGTCGATGATTGGGGAGTTGGTGCGGCTGAATAACCGGATTTGATATAAGTCCTTATTTTTAAAGGTGTAGTTTAAAGACTTTTCAATAAATGCAATGTCTTCAGGTTCCATATTTTAAGCACGAAAAAAATGAATTTGAACGATGCCACGATAATTTTAAAATAACAAAAGGGAACGCACCATACTGCCTACACGGCGGACACAAAAATGTAGGGGCGAATGGCATTCGCCCTCCGGCAATTTTCCTTTTTGCGATCGCCTCA
>NZ_JAYFER010000179.1:0-1060 GCF_055795065.1 Lyngbya sp. CCY1209 | reverse complement strand
ATGGATCGTTGATGGATCTGATGGATCGTTGGTGAGCAAAAAAATGGCCCCCGGTCTGGTGCGATCGGGGGTTGGTGTAGAAACAGAGACAGGTGGGTTGTTATTCTGGTTCGTCCGCCAATTCTTCTTTCTCGGCTTCCTCTACAGCCTTTTCGGCTATGACTGCCATCAAGTTTGACAGTGTGCGCCGTTGAATGCCGGCTAATTTTTCTAATTTCTCCTTAACTTCGGGGTCAACATAAAAAGCGATCCTGGCTAATTTGGTTGGCCCACCCACGGTTGTTAGTCCATTAATCATAATTTCCTTGTAATTGTATCACAACGTGCTATCATGGTTCCATGCTAACACAGCCTAGACACAGCTAGGTTAGTCTATGCGCTAACTGAGTAGCCTGTGATAGCGATGGCAAACTAAAAGCCCACTGGTGCAGCAGCCAAGCAAGTCACCAGTGGGCGCGAAAACCCCTTTACAGGAGTAACTATGACTTTATCAGAACTCAAGGCCCATGCGATCGCCCTCGGGCTGTCCAAGGATGACGTCCGCCAATTCGGGAACCTGAGCTACAAGGCAACCTGGGAAGCCGCGATCGCCGACGCCGAAACCGCACCGACCCCAGTGGATGCCCCCGCCCCCGCCCCGACCGACATCTGCGATCGCATTGTCCAGTTGCAGGACAAAGTAGACGCGGCCCTGGAACGGGCAAACATTCAATGTACATTGAAAAAAACGACGGTTGACCGGCCCGACAACCACCACGTCATCCTGGTTTCCGGCGCCTGTGACGGCATTGAAGAACCCGTCGGCCACGCCCCCGACTACCGCGAAGCGCAGCGGATCGCCGACGGGGTGAAACTGGCATTCGGACAGCGGGTCATGATCCGCCACTGGGCCGGCGACGACTCCGAGATCTGGCGCCGCCACGAAGACGAAGTTGACCCCGACACCCTGCCAGAACTGAAGCAGACCGACGATCGCTTCGAGTCCTGGACGCCCTGGATGAAAGCCGGCGCCAAATTCACCACCCCACGGGGCACCCGATTCACCATCGTCGGCTTTGAC
>NZ_JAYFER010000178.1:0-431 GCF_055795065.1 Lyngbya sp. CCY1209 | reverse complement strand
CTTCAAGAAATCGAAGTAAATGGAAAAATGGTCTCACCTGGTTTCGACTTTCTAGGGTTCAATATCAGGCAATATCCACAAGGGAGACATACATCCGGGAAAAGTGGAGGCCACAACAATAAACCACTGGGCTTCAAGACCCTCATCAAACCGGATAAGGAAGCAATCAAAGCCCACATCGAAAAGGTTAAAGAGGTGATTAAGAAACATAAAACAGCACCTCAAGCCGCCCTGATAAAATATCTCAATCCCATCATCACAGGATGGGCAAGATACTATTCAGGGGCAGTCTCCTCGGAGATTTTCAACAAGCTAGATAACATACTCTGGCAACAACTGCGGGCATGGATAGTATCACGATGCGGAAACGCCAAATACAAAACGCTCAGGAAATATTACCGAACAGGAATGGCAAAACTGAGCAATGGGGA
>NZ_JAYFER010000177.1:0-3879 GCF_055795065.1 Lyngbya sp. CCY1209 | reverse complement strand
CCGTGTGAGGCGAAAGTCTCATGCACGCTTGGAGAATGGGAGGGGGAGAAGGTGACTTCTCTCTCGACCCCTAATGGGGTGCGATCGCCCCAGATCGGTTCCGCTCCCGTCCGGATTTCTGCGGCGATCGCGGGATGGATTTGGTATGATCGGAGACATCACCGAACCCAATCCAGGTATACAACGAGGGTAGGGAGTGCAGTGGAGTCCGCTCCGCCATACTCTGCTCGGGGCAGGTCCCGCTCTCATCAACCCCCCCGCCGTCACCTTCTACAATTCTACTTACCATCAACTCTGTCCTTTGACTGTACGACTATGAGCAGTGTCCCCAATCGAGAGCCAAATGAAAAGAATTCGTCATCGACCCACGAAGAAAATCCCTGGGTCGAAGGATTCAAAACCATCGGACTGAGTATAATTTTGGCTTTGGGTATCCGAACTTTCGTCGCGGAAGCTCGTTATATCCCCTCCGGGTCAATGCTGCCCACCCTGGAGATTGACGATCGCCTGATCATCGACAAATTGGGCTATCGGTTCACCGAACCGCAGCGGGGCGATGTGGTCGTCTTCAATCCGACGGACGAACTCCGCAAACAGTACAAAGATGCGTTTATCAAGCGGATCATCGGCCTGCCGGGGGAAACCGTCGAAGTTCGGGACGGGCAGGTGTTTGTCAACGGCGAACCCCTGCAGGAAAACTACATCGCCGAAGAACCCCAATACAACTGGGGGCCCGATACCGTCCCGGAAGATAGCTATTTGGTTTTGGGCGATAACCGCAACAACAGTTACGATAGCCACTATTGGGGATTCGTCCCCCGCGACCACATCATCGGCCGCGCGATCGTCCGCTTCTGGCCCCTCAACCGGGTGGGCGGCGTCGATCCGGAGCCGCTATATCCCACCTCGCCGATGGAGAAGTAGGGAGTCGGGAATGGGGAATGGGGAATGGGGAATGGGGAATGGGGAATGGGATAGTTTCCCCTCCGCTTCCGGTCGCCTCCCGGTCGCCCCCCTGCCTCCCCTATGCTCCCCAAGTTTCCAGCACCCGTCCGGTGAGTTCCTGCCCCCACCAGGGGGTATTGGCCGATCGCGATTGAATCGTCGTGCCGTTTACGGTCCAACGCTCTCGGGGGTCGAATAAGGTCAACTCGGCGGGGCGGTCGATTTGGAGGCTCGGGGGAGTTTGTTGCCAACAGCGGGCGGGTGCGGTACTCAAGGCCCGCCACAGTTGCAGGGGCGACCATTTTTCCGTTGTAACGAAGGTTTCCCACAGTAACGGTAGCGCCAATTCCAGGCCGATCGCCCCGGGCGGGGTGTCGGCGAAGGCGACGGTTTTTTCTTCGTAGGTGTGGGGGGCGTGATCGACGGCGATCGCATCTAAAATCCCCTCCCCGACGCCTGCAATTAAGGCCGTGCGGTCGGCGGGGTTGCCGAGGGGCGGGTCGAGGTTGAGACTGGGATCGTAGGGGATGGGAAAGGGGGACGAGGGCGATCCGTCGCTGCCGAGAACCCGCCGCCGTTTGCCGCTGACGGCCTCCGTGTCGAACAATAAATGCATCCAGGTGGTGCTGGCGGTGATGGGCAGACCCCGCCGTTTGGCATCCCGGATCAGTTCCACCCCCCGAGCGGTGGAAACCCGCATGATGTGGACGGGGGTTCCCGTCGCCTCCACCAACTCCAAAACGGCGGCGAGGGCGGCGGTTTCGGCGAAGCCGGGGAGGCCGGGGAGGCCGGCGTAGATGGATTCATCCCCCTCCCGCATCACCCCGTTGCTGGCGAGTTGGCGATCGCAGCAGTAGAGGGCGATCGGCACGTTGAGCGGATGGAGATATTCTAAAATCCGGCGCAGCAGGGCGAGGCGTTGCAGGGGATGTCCGTCGGCAAATCCGACAATTCCCGAGCCCGCCAACTCCCCGAGTTCTGTCATCTGTTCCCCCGCCGCACCCCGGGTCATCGCGCCCCACAGGTGGAACCCCGCCGGGACGCGACTTTGCAAGAAACCGACGGTGGCGGGATTGTCGGCCGATGGTATCATGTCCGGCAAGATCCCCAGGCGGGTGAATCCCCCCGCGATCGCCGCCTTTCCCAGGGATTCCAGGGTTTCCCGCTCCTCAAATCCCGGTTCCCCGGTGTGGCTGTAGAGATCGACGAGTCCCGGCCCCAAAACCAGGCACTCCCCATCCCGCACCCGGGTATGATCGGGGTAATCGGCGATCGCGGATGCGACGGCCCGAATCCGACCGTCCGCGATCAGCACATCGGCCACCTGATCCCGCCCCGACTCGGGATCTAAAACCCTGACCTGTTTGAGGAGTTCGTCACTCATGAGCTCTTATCTCACCTCTCCAGCAATTAATAATTATTAATTATTAATTATTAATTGTTAATTATTAATGATCAAAGCGCCCCGGCGGCGGTCTTGTCGAGAATGCTGCCGGACAGGTGGGTGGTGATGTTCATCGCCTGCAAAACCGGGTAGCCGCCGGCGCCGTTGGGGTAGTCGATGACGGTGACGGAACCGTTGCCCTGTTTGAAGTTCCAAAAATGTTCCGGAGACAAACCAAACAACTGGCAGAGGATGGCTTTGTTGACGGCATCGTGGGCGACCACCAAGCCGGTGACGGGTTGGGAATCGTAGGCTTTGACCAGCTTTTTCCAGCCGATCGCCACCCGCTCCCAGACCTGGTTCAGATTTTCCCCTTCCGGCATCTGCACGGTTTCCGGCGCCCGCTTCCACTGATTCAATAAACCGGGATAGTGTTCCTCGATTTCCGACTCAAATTTTCCTTCCCAGAGGCCGTGACTGATTTCGCGGAAATTGTCATCTAACTGGAGGGGGAGATCGGGGTGGTGTTCGAGGATAATTTCAGCCGTTTCTTTCGGGCGGGCCATCGGGCTGGTCAGGGCGAAATCGAGCCGGACATCCTTAAGAAATTCTGAGGCTTTTCGCGCCTGTTCCCGGCCGTTTTCGTTGAGGGGGACGTCAATTTGTCCCTGAAATTGTCCGTTGCGGTTCCACTCGGTTTCCCCGTGGCGGACCAGCAGCAGCCGCGGCCCGCGATGTTCCGGGCGGGGGGTGGGAAATTGGGCGCCGACGTGGGAAGTGAGGTTCATGGACTCCAACTGGACGGCGGCGGGTTTGGGGAGTTCTCCCGGTCCGACGTCGCCGATATTGAGGACGCTGATGCCACAGTTGGACTGCTGGACCGACTGATACAACTCGGGTTTGACCCCCAAAGCCGTGGCGATGAGGGAGCGGTTGATGCCGTTGTGGGCGACGACCAACACCGTCTGGCCGGCGTGGCGGGCGAGGAGATGCCGCCAAAATTGTCGCGCCTGTTCAAAGAGGGATAAAACGGGGAAATGTTGTTTTCCGCCTTCTAGAACCATGGAAAACTCGTGGGGGGTTTCCTGCCAGCGGCGGTAGTCTTCGGAAAAGCGCGTGCGGACTTCCTGGCGTTCGAGTCCGGCCCACAGGGGGAGGTCGATTTCCATGAGCAAATCGGCGGTTTGCAACTCGGGCGCCCGTTCCAGGCGGGAGACAATGAGTTGGGCCGTCTGGCGGGCCCGTTGCAGGGGGCTGCTGTAGATAGCGTCCAGGGGCAGGCCACAGAGCGCGGTTGCGACTCGTTCGGCGTCGTCGCGGCCGCGGTCGGTCAAAACGGAATCGTCCAGGCGGCCCTGGATGCGTTTTTGGGCGTTGTAGGTGCTCTGACCGTGGCGGACAAGAATTACACGGGTCGTCATTTTAGTCAGTCGTCAGTTCTGAGTTGCAAAGTTTTGGACTCGGGCGGGTGAAATTAGGGGTCGAGAGAGAAGTCACCTTCTCCCCCTCCCATTCAGAACCGTGCATGAGACTTTCACCTCACACGGCTC
>NZ_JAYFER010000176.1:0-8787 GCF_055795065.1 Lyngbya sp. CCY1209 | reverse complement strand
AGGGCAGCAGGCGCCAGGGTCACGGCTGTATCCTGTTCCGTGGTTGCTGTGTCGTTCACCGCCTCGGGGGCCGTGTTGGCTGGGGCATCGTCATTCTCGATAATCCCGATCGCGCTATCATTGACTACAACCGGACTTCCGAGGGGGTTGCCGTTGCCATCTTGGAACTCGGCACTCGTCAGCGTCACGGTGAATTGTTCGTCCGGCTCGGGTATCGTATCGCCGTTGGCTTGAACCGTGATGGTCTTTTCGGTTTCTCCGGGTGCAAAGGTCAAAGTGCCGCTCTCGGCAATATAATCTTCCCCGGCCGTGGCGGTGTCGTCGCCGGTGGTATATTCGACTTCCAGGGGGACGTACAGCGGCTCGGAGAGCGTTACGGTGTACTCATAGTTCGTGGTGCCGGTATCCCCTTCAACTTGGGAGATCTCTGTCGGCGTCAGCGTCACCGTGGGATTGAAAATGAAATTATTGAGAAGACCCACACCGTGGGCCTCCGGATCGGCGGGGGCATCCGGACCGCTCTGGAACTTCAATGAAAACGATGTGACCGGTTCTGAGAAGAACGCCGTCACCGTTCCTCGTTCGGCCTCAACTCCCGTGTTGTCTGCAAATGCATTTCCGGTAATCGTCGAATCAACAATATCGTAGGTCGGGTTATCCGATGGAATGACTATGGTATTGATTGCATCTCCAGCTTCGTTGAAACCACCCACCACCACCTCATCTTGCCATAAATCACCGTCCGATTTGTCGATATCGAGAACTTGGAAGCTAACCCCTTGAACTTCCTCCGAGAAGGTGACAGTTACGGTTACGCCATCGCCTTGGTTAGTTGGGGGATCGATAAAGAGATTTAACGCGAGCTGAGGGTCGATTTCGGTTCCTGAAAAGAATGCAAAATCGTCCGGGGTAGCGTTGCCATCTAGCTCTTCCACAGTAACGCCTGTATCGGCTGTGACATTGATATCAACGTTGATGCCACTGCCATCGACATCCGCGAAGGTGTTCGTACCCAGTTGACCGTCAGGCCAGTCAAAATTGTTCCAATCAAAGGTTGGAAGTACGTGGGGGTAAGCCGCGATCGCCTTTTCATCGATCGCCAAATCGACTTCAAAATCGCCCGTCTTGACTTCTAAATTCCAGTCCCCACCCAACGCGAAAGTTCCGGTCTGGGTCGCCGATGCCGCGATTTCGGCCCCCGTCAAACGGTGCAGTTTTTCGATCAATTCGGAACCGGCATCTCCCGCTGCTACATTACAGCCGTAGAGGCAGATGCGATCGCAGCGCCAGCGTTTTAAAAGGTCGGCGTATTCGTCCAGGGTATCCAGGTTGAGCTGCGTATTTCCGAGGGTCAAACCGCCCGGAAAACCGTGGGAAATAATGTGAAGGGTATCAAGATCGGGGTGTTCCTGAAGTACCCGGGTGATTTGCCGAATGCCATCTCGACCGGACGGGAGGGCGATCGCTTTGGCACCCGGAACAACTCCCCCGATCAAAATCGATGCATCTTCGATTCCGGCATCGACGACGACCAGAACTCCCCCGTCAGTTTGAGATGATAAATTCATATTTTTTAAAGTGATTTTTTGGTCAGATGTCCCGGCAACGGAAAAATTTTCTTTAATTTTTTCCTGATCTTTATAAGTATTCATGAAAGATGACTGGTAGACACCCAATTACGGCGACGAAAAAAGAGCAAAAAAATACTGACCGACCCCGATAGCGATTCGGGCCGCCGACAGATCCATCCGTAATTTCCTCAATGCTATCAGATCGGTCGAGGATGTGCCACATCTTTTGCGTAAATTTACGGAGTTTTTACAAACGAGGTATACGGACCGAGAATAGCGGGCATTGTTGCGACCTTCGGGACGATCAATCCCCCGCTCCGACCGATTTACCCGGCGCTCCGGTCTGACACCCGATCGCATCAAAGACGGCCATTTATAATAAGTGTTATATGGTTTGTTATAACTCGAATTGAATGCTCAGATGGAAGTCGTCGATCGCCCCCTCCACTTGACCGCGCCACAAAACCGAACGGACCGACACCAATGAATTTCCGTCTTTCGATGACATCAAGATTAGAATTTTTGTGGAGATGGCGATCGCCACATATTTTGATCTCAATCACAAGAGATAACCGAGGGCGAGGGGAACCCCCGCCGAAGCTGGGGACGCGATCGCTTCTACAGTTCTTTCCGGGTCGGCGTTGACTCCAAATCTCCAATTCAAATTGACAGGTGAAAACTCAATAAAAGGGGTACAGCGAACCGCACCCCCATCTCCCAAACCGAGCCCATTTTATTGGGCCGTCAGCAATTCCACGGGCAACTTCTTGAAGGCGAGACGTTCATTTTCCACATCCACAAACATGGTATCCCCCTCGTTGAACTCGCCCCGGATGATCCCTTTGGCGATCTGGGTTTCCACCTCCCGCTGGATGGCCCGCTTCAGGGGACGGGCGCCGTAAACCGGGTCAAATCCCACCTCCGCCAAATAGTCGAGGGCCGCGTCGGACAACTTCAGAGACATCTTGCGGTCTTCGAGACGCTCGGACAACCGCCCCAGTTGCAGGCGGACGATCTGCCGCAACTGTTCGGACTTGAGGGAGTGGAAGATGATGATCTCGTCGATACGGTTGAGGAACTCGGGCCGGAATGACCCCCGCATCGAATCCATCACCAGCGATCGCATTTCCTCGTAGCGGGAATCGTCCCCGGCTACATCCAAAATATACTGCGATCCCACGTTGCTGGTCATGATGATCACGGTATTCTTGAAATCCACCGTGTGGCCCTGGGCGTCCGTCACCCTGCCGTCATCGAGAATTTGCAGCATGACGTTGAACACGTCAGGGTGGGCCTTCTCGATCTCGTCGAACAGGATCACTGCGTAGGGGCGGCGGCGGATGGCCTCGGTGAGCTGGCCCCCCTCGTCGTAGCCCACATATCCGGGAGGGGCCCCCAGCAGGCGGGAGACGGCGTGTTTTTCCATGTATTCGGACATATCGATCCGCACCATCGCCTCTTCGGTGTCGAAGAGATAGGACGCCAGGGCCTTAGCCAGTTCCGTCTTGCCCACCCCCGTCGGGCCGAGGAAGATGAAACTCGCCACTGGGCGGTTGGGGTCCGAGAGTCCGGCCCGCGATCGCTGAATGGCATCGGCCACGGCCGTCACCGCCTCATCCTGTCCGATCACCCGCTCGTGCAGTTCGTCGTCGAGGTGCAGTAGTTTCTCCTTCTCCGACTCCACCAACTTGCTGATCGGAATCCCCGTCCACTTGGAGATAATTTCCGCGATATCGGCTTCGGTGACTTCCTCCCGCAGCAGGGTGCGGCTGCCGGTTTGAGTCTCTTCCAGTTGAGATTCGGCCTGTTGCACCTGCTTTTTGAGGGTTTCAAGGGTACCGTATTTCAACTCGGCGGCCCGGTTGAGGTCGTAGTTGCGTTCCGCCTGCAGGATCTCGATATTGACGCGATCGATCTGTTCCTTGAGGGACTGGATGTGGGTGATGGTGTTCTTTTCCGCGTACCACTGGGCGTTGAGGGTGTGCTGTTCCTCCTTCAGATTGGCCAGATCCTTCTCCAGGCGCTCCAACCGTTCCTGAGACGCCGGGTCACTCTCTTTCTGGAGGGAGAGTTTTTCCATCTCCAACTGGAGGATCTTGCGGTCGATCTCGTCGAGTTCCTCGGGTTTGGAGGTGATCTCCATTTTCAATTTAGCTGCCGCTTCGTCCACTAAATCGATCGCCTTGTCGGGGAGGAAGCGATCGCTGATGTAGCGGGTGGAAAGAGTCGCCGCGGCCACCAGGGCGGAATCGGAAATTTTCACCCCGTGGTGGACCTCGTAGCGCTCTTTGAGGCCTCGCAGGATCGAGATCGTGTCGCCGACGTTGGGCTGATCGATGTAGACCTGTTGGAACCGCCGTTCCAGGGCGGCATCTTTTTCGATGTACTTGCGGTACTCGTCCAGGGTGGTGGCGCCGATGCAGCGCAGTTCGCCCCGGGCCAACATGGGTTTGAGCAGGTTGCCGGCGTCCATCGCCCCCTGGGTGGCCCCGGCGCCGACGACGGTATGGATCTCGTCGATGAATAGAATGATTTTACCTTCGGAATCCGTGACCTCTTTGAGGACGGCTTTCAGGCGCTCCTCGAATTCCCCCCGGAACTTCGCCCCGGCGATCAGTGCGCCCATGTCCAGGGCGATCAGTTGACGATCTTGGAGGGACTGTGGCACGTCTCCGGCGACGATCCGCTGGGCCAACCCTTCCGCGATCGCCGTTTTACCGACCCCGGGTTCGCCGATGAGAACGGGGTTATTTTTGGTGCGGCGGCTCAAAATCTGGATCGTGCGGCGGATCTCGTCGTCCCGTCCGATAACCGGGTCGAGTTTGCCTTTGCGGGCCGCTTCGGTGAGGTCGCGGCCGTATTTTTCCAGGGCTTGATATTTACCTTCGGGGTTCTGGTCGGTCACTTTTTGACTTCCTCGGATTTGGGCGATCGTTTGTTTGAGTTTGGCTTCATCCAGCCTAAATTCTTGGTAGAGGGATTTGCCAAATCGGGCATCTTTAGTGTAGGCCAGCAGCAGGTGTTCGATGGAGATGTACTCGTCTCCGTAATCCTTGCGGTAGGCTTCGGCGTTGTCTAACAGGGCGTCCAAACTCCGCCCCAGATAGACGTTGGTGCTGCTGCCCTTGACTTGGGGCTGTCGTTCGATAAAGGCTTCGGTGCGTTCCCGCAGTTGGGGCACGGATACCTCGGCTTTGTTGAACAGGCTGCTCGCCAACCCCTCCTGTTCCAGCAGGGCTTTCATCAAATGCTCGGTTTCGATTTGTTGCTGCTGGGCTTGTTTGACCAGGTCGGGGGTTTGGGCGAGGGCTTCCCAGGCTTTTTCTGTAAATTTACTCGGATCGGTGGGTTGCATAAGTTTTAACCTCCTCAACTGATGATTTTCTCTAGGAATTTATTTGTAGGGTCAGGTCGTTTGGCTTTTTCTGGCAGTCGCCAGAACGGTGCGATCGCGGCGATCGCACCTCCACGTGGAAACGGAGACCGAAAAATGTCTCGATCGCCGAAATTCCGTCAATTGCCAAGCATTTCAACCAGCCCGACTCTTTTCAAACTGTAGCTTACCGCATCGGAGCCCCCGGTGCTCTCTTCCTCCCTTCCCGGGTACGGATCGCCGAAATGTGGAGTCGGGAGTCGGTATTAGGGAGTCGGGAATGGGGAATAGGAAATCGACCATTTTTCACCCTTAATTTTTCACTTTTAACTTTCCCAAAAAGAGTCCGTCGGCTTCAAAACCCAATCAAATATACTGACTCTTGACGTGGACGGGGAGCCAAACGATGAAGGTCGAACCCACCCCTTCTTTGCTTTTGACGTGAATTCCCCCGCCCAAAATTTCGCACAGCCGCTGGCTAATGGCCAGTCCGAGTCCGGTGCCGCCGAACCGTTTGGTTGTCGAGGCATCGGCTTGGATAAAGGCTTTGAAAATGTGTTTGACCTGTTCTTCGTTCATGCCGATGCCCGTATCCCGAACTTGAAACACCAAATACTGGGTTTTGGCGTTGGGCATCATTTGGGCGTTGATGCTGTTTTGTTTCCACTCTTCGGGGATTTTTTTAGCCCGTTTAACTTGCAGGGTGATGGTGCCTTTGGTGGTGAATTTGGAGGCGTTGCTCAACAGGTTGAGGAGGACTTGTCGCACCTTGGGGAGGTCGGCGTACATACTGCCCAAATCTTTGTCGGTTTTGACTTTCAAAATATTGCCATTTTTTTCGGTCAGGGGTTTGGCGGTGGATACCACGTCGTCGATCAATTGTTGGACGGCGAAATCTTCCAAATAGAGGGTGACGTGGCCGGCTTCAATTTTGGAGATGTCGAGGATGTCGCTGATCATGTCGAGGAGGTGTTTTCCCGCCGTTTTGATCTTGTCGAGGTCGGGAAGAAAGTCGGTGTAGCCCAGGTCTTGGGACTCTTCGTGGAGCATTTCGCTGTAGCCGATAATGGCGTTCAAGGGGGTGCGGAGTTCGTGGCTCATGTTGGCGAGGAACACGCTTTTGGAGCGGTTGGCGGCTTCCGCCGCGATTTTCGCCCGCTGTAGTTCTTCGGTGTATTTGGCGACTCGTTTAATGAGTTTGTTGAGGGTGGCGGTGAGCCGTCCGATTTCCGTATGTTTGTCGGCGGTGACGGGAATTCGCAGGGCGAAATCGGATTCTTCTCCCACTTGGTCGGCGGTTTCGATCATCTGTTCGATGGGGCGGGCGATCGCGCGACTGGTGTAGCTGGCTAAAATGATCGCCATCGCCACCGCGGCGAGGAGGCTGAAAAAGACGATGCGGCGGCTCAGGGCTTCCGACCGCTGCAATTTTGGCGCGGCTAAATCGGCGCGATCGGCGAATTTTTCCGCCAACTGCAGGGCTTCCCCGGACAGGTTATAGAGGTTTGTGGCTGCCTCGGAATTGCCGAATTCTTCCAGGGATTTTTGGACGGCTGGCAGGTTTTCAGAATTCGTTTCGGCTGACTCGGTGAGTTGAAATACAGCCTCGATTCTGTCCTCGTAGATAGCGATCGCGTTGATATAATTTTGGAGCAGATTTTGCAGGGTTTGATAATCTTCCTGAATCTCCGAGTCGGTGGTTTCCGGGATATCTTGCAGGTTCTGGATGTGGCGGTTCAACTCGAAAATATCGGAGCGAATTTCGGAAACCTGCGTCGATAAAGTTTGGGGGTCGCTGACAATTGGCGCCAAATCCTCTTGTTTGTCTCGGAGGTCGAATAGATCCGTGTCCAAATCGACCAAGAGTTGCGCTTTTTCTCGATTCATATCGAATTGTTGCCGGTTCTCGCGGGCGAGAATGGTATTGACGACGAATCCGGCGATCACCCCCCCGACCGCCAAACCCAAGACGATGACATAACCGCCACCAATTTTCTGCCGAATTCCCCAATGGCTGACAAACGGCAGCGACACCCCCGGGGGAGTTGTGGCTGTGGAAGACTGGTGTTTGGGTGAAGTTGGAGGCATCCGTAAGGTTGCAATCAGCCAAAAGGTTTACCTTATTTTAATTCACGTTCCCCGTTCCGAAGTCGCCGTCATTTTAAATTTCAGGAAGTTTTTATGGAGGGGCCGGGACATCCGATTGAAATTTGCAGGCCGACCCGGACGGGGGGAGATTTCAAACGAATCGCACATCGTAACAGCATTCTAGCACCCTGGGCGATCGCACCCCGAATCAATTGTGATACGCTTTGTGAAGTTAGGAGGGAAGGAATGTGTCGGATTTCGCTCCCATTGTAGCTCCGGAATGGCCTTCCGTCAGGCGATCGCAGCTCAAAAAAACGCCCCGATGAAAATGCGCCGTATTGTTATCATCCTCACCGGTATTCTCGTCGGTTTCGCCCTGGTTGTCGGGGTCGGGCTGTTCGCCCCCGCCACCCAATTCCCGCTGTCCTTCCGAAATGCTGACCCCATCCCGGTGATTTTTGACACCGACACCAACAACGAACTCGACGACCAACACGCCCTGGCTTATTTGCTGTTCAACCGTGACATCTTCGATGTCCGGGGCATCACCACCAATGCCACCTTCAACGGTGGGGACATCGTCCGACACGACGAGGAAGCGGTCCGGGTGATGAAACTGTGCGGCGCGACGGACACCGTTCCCCTGTACTCGGGGGCAAACGGCGACTTTGCGGAAATTCGACCCCTCGGAGACGCGGCCGAGGACGGCCGGGAGGCGATCGATTTTATCATCCGCGAAGCCCGAACCGAGCGGGACGAAAAGCTGGTACTCCTGGCGGTGGGCAAATTGACCAACGTCGCCCTCGCGTTTGACCGCGCCCCGGATATCGTGGAGAAGGTGCGGTTGGTGTGGCTGGGGTCCAACTACCCCGAACCGGGGGAGTACAACCTCGACAACGATATCCCCGCCCTCGACTATTTGCTCGAGAGCCGCATCCCCTTCGAGATGGTGACGGTGCGGTACGGCGGAGGCCCGACCGGCGCCGAAGCCGTCAAGGTGCAGCAGGAAGATATCCTGGAAAACGTCAAAGGCCGGGGAATCCGGATCGAAACCCCGGTGACGGGACGCCACGGCGGCGAATTTGACAATTTCGGGGACTATTCCGCCAGTTTATTTGCCAATGCCGAATACTACGGCGACCCCCCCTCGCGATCGCTTTTCGACGTGGTGGCGGTGGCCGTGGTCAAAAACCCCGACTGGGGCGAATATCGGCTCATCCCGGCCCCCCGATACGAGCCGTCCGGTTGGGTGGACCGGCCCGAGAACGAATTTCAAATCGGTTTGTGGGAAAACTTCGATCGCGACGCCATCCTCCAGGATTTTTACCAGTCGATGGCCCGTCCGGCGACGTCGGCGAAAACCCGGTCCAGGGGAATTTTAGATTTTAGATTGTAGGGGCCCCTGGCTTGCACCCCGATTTTAGATTCCCCGGGAAGGAGTTAGAAGTAAGCTCACCCCGGTCTAAAGACGCGGGGCTTTCGCCCTAAGCTGCCGCTACGCTAGGTGAGGAAACCGTCGCGATCGCCGACAATATTAAGAATGATTAAGCAAGGTCTGGGAGCTCCAGGAAGCTTCGGTAAGCAGAGGGAGCTCCAGGAAGCTTCGGTAAGCTCCGGTCGGCTCCGGTCGGCTCCGGTCGGCTCCGGTCGGCAAATTTATAGTCAGATCCGTACAAATTCCCCAATCATCTGAATATGATTTGATCGGGTTGGGGCCCCTGGCTTGCGCCCTCGGGAATTGATTCCCAAGCGGTC
>NZ_JAYFER010000175.1:0-10174 GCF_055795065.1 Lyngbya sp. CCY1209 | reverse complement strand
CCGGGTTTCTATTGAGATCTCGGGGGGAAACCCAAGGTGCTTCTAGAAACCCGGTTTCTTTGTTGGGAGCGATCGCGCCTAGAAACCGGGTTTCTACTGAGATCTTTGTGGGGAAATTGAAGATGCTTCTAGAAACCCGGTTTCTTGTTTGGGAGCGATCGCCACCCGGAAGGGGTTATTATAAACAGTCACATCCACTACACTCGGATCAATCCAGATGGCACAGACTCTACTTTTCAATGCACTGCGTCAAGCCACCGACGAAGAGATGGCCCGCGACCCCTCCGTATTCGTGCTGGGGGAAGATGTCGGCCACTACGGGGGTTCCTACAAAGTGACCAAGGATCTGCACAAAAAATATGGCGACCTGCGGGTACTCGACACGCCGATCGCGGAAAATAGTTTCACGGGGATGGCTGTCGGCGCCGCCATGACCGGACTGCGGCCGATCATCGAAGGGATGAACATGGGATTCCTCCTCCTCGCCTTCAACCAGATCGCCAACAACGGCGGGATGCTCCGCTACACCTCCGGCGGCAACTTCAAAATGCCCCTGGTGATCCGGGGACCCGGCGGGGTGGGGCGGCAGTTGGGCGCCGAACACTCCCAGCGTCTGGAGTCCTATTTCCAAGCCGTCCCCGGGCTCAAAATCGTCGCCTGTTCCACCCCCTACAACGCCAAGGGATTGCTCAAATCGGCGATTCGGGATGACAACCCGGTGCTATTTTTCGAGCACGTCCTGCTTTATAACCTCAAAGAAGATATCCCGGACGAGGAATATGTGGTCCCCATCGACAAAGCCGAGATCGTGCGATCGGGGAAAGATGTCACGATCCTGACCTACTCCCGGATGCGGCACCACGTCATGCAGGCCGTCCCGGCGATGGTCAAACAGGGGTTCGATCCGGAAGTGATCGACCTGATTTCCCTCAAACCGCTGGATCTCGAAACCATCGGGGCGTCGATCCGCAAAACCCACCGGGTGATCATTGTCGAGGAATGTATGAAAACGGGGGGCATCGGAGCCGAACTGACAGCCTCCATCAACGATAACTTTTTCGACGAACTCGATGCCCCGGTGCTGCGACTCTCCTCCCAAGACATCCCCACCCCCTACAACGGGATGCTGGAACGGCTGACGATCGTGCAACCCGAGCAAATTCTGGAGGCCGTCCAGAATATGATGTCCGTCCGGGTTTAATTGGCCGATACCGTCTCGAATTGCGGGCGATCGCTCCCAAATCTCCCGCCACGCGGGGGATTTTTTGTGCGGCTCAAATGTTAGACTGGCTTTGATTGCAAACGGGTGTAGGCCTGTGGGCGTGTGGGGTGTGGGGAATAGAAACCGCCTTTTCATGAGGGTTTCCAGGTTTGTCATCCTCGCCCAAAATCAATCCACAAGCACTTGTCGCCCTGTCCCCGGCGGGTGCGATCGCCCGTTCCGTCTGTTCTCCAGTCCGCTCACCGACCTCAAATTTAGTATGCGAAGACAGCGTTCCCTCCTGATCTTGATCCTCATTCTGGTCATTGCCTCCGTCATCGTTTTGGTCAAAGTCCCCATCCGCCTGGGATTAGACCTGCGCGGCGGTTCCCAACTGACCATCCAGTTGCAGACCTCCGAGGAAGTCCCCCAAATTGACGAGCGGGTGCTCGAAGCCGTCCAGAGCGTCGTCGAGAACCGCGTCAACGGCCTGGGGGTGTCGGAAGCCGTGGTGCAGACGGTGGGGGACGACCAGATTTTGGTGCAGCTTCCCGGCGTCAGCGACCCGGAACAGGCCGAGCGCGTGTTGGGGGGGACGGCCCAGTTGGACTTTCGGGAACAGAAGCGGGGCACCGAGGGCCAGCTTCTGGCGGAGGTGCAGGTGAACCGAGTTTTGCAAGCGGAGGTGGAAGAAGCGATCGCCCAAGGGGAGGACGAGAAACTCGACGAACTCCTCCAACAACTCGAAGAGAGCAACGAGGCGATCGCTCAACTTTACCAAGATCCCGTCATCCGCGGCCAGCAACTCCAGGATTCCTTCCCCCAACCCACCCAGGGGAGCAACGGTTGGGAAATCGTGCTGCGCTTCAACAACGAGGGGGGCGACAACTTCGCCGAACTCACCAAGAATTTGGCCGGGACGGGGCGGACGATCGGGATCTTTCTGGATGAGAGCCTGCTGAGTTATCCGACGGTTTCGGTGGAATTTGCAGAAACCGGCATCACCGGGGGCAGCGCCGTGATTACGGGAAACTTCACCGCCGAAGAGGCTAACAACATCGCCGTGCAGTTGCGGGGGGGCGCCCTGCCGGTCCCCGTGGAAATCGTGGAGAACCGCACCGTCGGGGCGACCTTGGGGCGGGACAGCATCCGGCGCAGCGTCTACGCCGCCATCGGGGGTCTGATTTTGGTGCTGATCTTCATGGTGGCTTATTATCGACTACCGGGGGCGATCGCGGATATCGCTTTGGTGGTCTACGCTTTGCTGACGTTGGCGCTCTTCAACCTGCTCGGCGTCACCCTCACCCTGCCGGGGATCGCCGGATTTATCCTCAGCATCGGCATGGCGGTGGACGCGAACGTGCTGATTTTCGAGCGCACCCGGGAAGAATTGCGGGCCGGAAAGACCCTCTATCGCTCCGTGGAGTCGGGGTTTTACCGCGCCTTCGGCAGCATCCTGGATGGCAACGTCACCACCGGCATCGCCTGCGTCGCCCTGTTCTGGTTCGGGACCGGTCTGGTGAAGGGGTTCGCCCTCACCCTCGGTTTGGGGGTGGCCGTGAGTATGTTCACCGCCGTCACCTGCAGCCGCACCCTCATGTTTACAGCCATCAGTATGTCGGAGTTCCGCAAGCCCGACCTGTTTTGTCCCAATCTCCCCAAGGAGACTTAGTTTCCGCCCCCCTTGTCTCTATCCACAATCTCAGACTGACCTATGACCTTTAGCGTTACCAAACAGCGATCGCTCTGGTGGACGATTTCCGCCGCCGTCATCCTCGGCGGACTGGTGGCGATGGCGATTTCCTGGACCCGCCCCGACATCGGCGCCCCCCTGCGTCCGGGGTTGGATTTTGTCGGTGGAACCCGCCTCCAGTTGGAACTCGACTGTAGCGTTCCGGGAAATTGCGACGGGCCCATCGACATCGCCGAGGTGCGGGAGGTTTTGGTGGGGCAGAATTTGGGCAACAGTTCGGTGCAGTTGTTGGACAAAGATCCGATCGCCCGCGACCGCCAGATCGTCTCCGTCCGCACCCAAAGCCTGGACGTGGACGAACGCACCCGCCTCGAAGCGGCCCTGGAAGATGCGATCGGCCAGTTCGACCCCCAGGCTACCCAGATCGACACCGTGGGGCCGACCCTGGGCCGGCAAATTTTTACTTCCGGACTCACGGCCCTCTTGGTGGCCTTCGCCGCGATCACGGTTTACCTGACGATCCGCTTCCAGTTCGACTACGCCGTTTTCGCCTTCGTCGCCCTCTTCCACGATGTTTTCGTGACGATGGGCATCTTCTCGATTTTGGGGTTGACGTTGGGAGTGGAGGCGGACACATTATTTTTGGTCGCCCTCTTGACAATTATCGGATTTTCTGTTAATGACACGGTGGTAATCTACGATCGCATCCGGGAAATTTTGAAGCGGATGCCGGAGGCCCCCATCAACCGGATCGTCGATGACGCGGTGAATCAAACCCTGGCGCGATCGATCAACACCACCGTCACCACCCTGCTGCCCCTGGTGTGCATCTTCCTGTTCGGCGGGGAAACCCTCAAATATTTCGCCCTGGCTTTGATCGTCGGTTTCATCACCGGTTCCTACTCCAGTATCTTCGTCGCCAGCACCCTTTTGGCCTGGTGGCGGGAACGTCACCCCTCCAAAGCTACCCCCGTCGCCAAGGACAAACCCCAACCCGTCTCGGGCGAGGAATAGGAGATGACATTCCCATGTGGTATCCCGAATCGAACTCCGACGACCCCAGCCTGCCCGCCCAGATGCGGAAACTGCACGAATTGACCGTCTACTGCCGCTGGGCGGTCGTGGCCCTCCTGTGGCTGCTGGTGGCGCCGTTGAGCCTGTGGGGGATGCGATCGGACATCGTCCTATTGCTGGACTATTTCACCTGGGCCACGGTGCGCTACAGTTTATTTCACAACCGCCTGTGCGCGATCGGTCTGGGCCTGTGTCTCGGCATGACCGCCAGCACCCTCCTCTGGCAGAGTCGCAACATCTTGATCGGCTTCCCCCGCGACTACCGCCGACGCCTGGAAAAACAGGTCTTGCGAATTCGCAAACAAGGACCGAATCATCCCCTCTGGCGGTGGGTGATCGGGGAATAGGGTGTAGGGTGTAGGGTGTAGGGTGTAGGGAATGGGGAATGGGGAATGGGGAATAGGCAATAGGCAATTATTAATTGTTAATTATTAATTATTAATTATTAATTATGTTCGGACCTGATCCCAAAACGGCTTTGCTGTTGGCCAATCCCCACGCCCGCCAGGTGCAGCAGAAATTGCCGAAGGCGTTGCTTCAGTTGCAAATTTTGGGTTTGGAGATTATTCAGGAGTCGGTGCAAGATCCGGACGAGTTCCCGCCGCTGATCCGCAGCTATCGCGATCGCGTGGATCTGATCATCGTCGGGGGCGGGGACGGCACCCTGAATCGGGTGGTGGAGGGGTTGGTGGGGACGGACCTGCCCCTGGGGATTTTGCCCTTGGGGACGGCTAATGATCTAGCCCGGACTTTGGGGATTCCGCTTTCGCTTCCGGAGGCCTGCCAGACCATCGCGGTGGGACACCGACACCGGATCGATTTGGGGTGGGTGAACGGGAAGCATTTTTTCAACGTGGCGAGTCTGGGATTGAGCGTCAATATCACCCGCAAGTTGACCCGGGATGCCAAACGCCGGTGGGGTATTTTTGCTGATCTCATCACGGCCGTCAATGTGATTTTGACGCGGCGTCCGTTCAAGGCGGAGATCGGATTTGAGGGCCGGTGGAAGCGGGTGAAAACGTTACAAATTGCGATCGGAAATGGGCGGTTTTACGGCGGCGGGATGCGGATCGCCCACGACGCCACTATCGACGATCGCCGTCTGGATCTCTACAGCTTGGAAATTCAGCACTGGTGGCAAATTTTTACGGTTTTGCTGGCCCTGTGGACCGGGCGTCACCGCCGGGATTTGGGGACGCGGACGCTCTCGGGGACTGAATTTGAAGTGGTGACGGCCAAACCCTATCCCATCAACACGGACGGCGAAATTACTGCCCACACCCCCGCCCGGTTCCGGGTGATTCCGAAAGCGATCGAGGTGATCGTGCCGAGAAAGAAGGAATCGACCCGAAAGAAGAGATAATTGTGTATCGAACTTTACACTTTATGAGTTTTGTCAAGTTATGCTTCGCTTGATTAAGTAATTGATAATTCATGTGACATCTTGTGTGATTTGGTGTTTGACGGGGCGAATTTCGGTTATGGTTTAAAGTATAAAGAAAAAATAAAGGCAGCCTATCCATCCTGGACAATCCAGAAATGGCTGCGTAGTAAGAAACTCGTGGACTCCCAGCCTTTGGGAGCGATGATTAACCGATAAGGAGGTCTTATGACTCCCGCAATGCTCCGCCAACTTTGGTCTTTAGTTGAAACAACGCAACCCTCGCAGTTGGTCAGTCTGGACGACGATAGCCTCGTGCAGTGTTTGCTGAAGCGCTTGAAAACCGAATCCAGCATCAACGGCCAGGAAGTCGATCTGTTGAACGACTATATCAGTTCCCGACTGTCCCTGATTCGCGACCTGGCCGAAGCCCGCCTGACGGGGGAATCGATGGCATGATTGCGGTCTGTTTGCCGTATATTTTTTAACCGAATGGTACGAAGCCAAAAAATTGGGCGAGGGGGAAGTCGGTCGGAATTCGACTCGGCCGATCCGTTCCGCCAAGCTTCCTTTCGGCAGGCCAGTCGAGTCACCGTTATTCTGATAAAAGGGTCCGCCCACGCGATCGCCCCGGTCGTCGGGTCCTTATATCTTCCGGATAGAGCGATCGCATTTCAGATTGATATCTTTCGCAATTGAATTGTCGTTCTCTTGCACTCCCTTCCCTTGTCAAATGACCAGGTTGAGGTAAGCTTAGTAACATTTGAGGCATCCAAAGTTCAGACTTTGGTTGCTTGTCGTTCTTGACCAACCGATTCAAAGACAATTCAAAAATCATGCGTAAATGGGGTTTTATTTTACTGACGAGCATCCTGTCCGTCGCATCCCTCACCGCCTGCCAATCGGGAACTACGGGTTCCGATGAGGGGGGGGCGGGTTCGACGGGGGCGACTCAGAGTCGCCTCGATGTCGTCAAAAACCGGGGAACGCTCGTCTGCGGTGTCGATGGCGGCATTCCGGGTTTCAGCTTCGTGGACGAGACGGGCGAATATTCCGGCTTGGATGTCGATATTTGCAAGGCGGTGGCCGCGGCCCTGTTTGACGATCCCAACGCCGTGGAGTACCGCAACTTGGACTCCACCGAACGCTTCGAGGCCCTCAAAGCCGGCGAAGTGGATATGCTCTCCCGCAACACCACCTGGACCCTCAGCCGGGACACTTCGGTGGGGATGGAATTTGCCCCCACGACCTTTTACGACGGCCAGGGGATGATGGTGAGAGCCGACAGCGGCATCACCAGTTTGGAAGATTTTCAGGGTCGGGCCGTCTGCGTGGAAGCGGGGACGACCACCGAACTCAACCTGACCGACAACATGAGGAAACGGGGCGTGGATTTTGAAACCGTCACCTTCCAACAGGCGGACCCCGCCTACGCCGCCTACGCCGAAGGCCGCTGCGAGGGCATGACCTCCGACAAATCGCAACTGATTGCCCGCCGCAGCACCCTCCCGAACCCCGACGAACACATCCTCTTGGACGTCACCATGTCGAAAGAACCCCTCGGACCGGTGACGATCAACAATGACTCAGCCTGGTTCGATACCGTCAAGTGGGTGACGTTCGGCCTGATCGAAGCGGAGGAATTGGGCATCAACCAAGGTAACGTCGAAGAACTCGCCCAAACCAGCGAAGATCCCACGGTTCGCCGCTTTCTCGGTGTCGAAGGGGATTTGGGCGAAAGCATGGGGTTGAGCAACGATTTCGCCGCCCGGGCCGTCAAGCACGTCGGCAACTACGGCGAAATTTACGATCGCAACCTCGGCGAAGGCTCTCAATTCAACCTAGATCGCGGTCAAAATGACCTGTGGACTAACGGTGGTTTGCTCTACGCACCGCCGTTCCGTTAATTGCCACTGGAGAAGGGTGTAGGGTGTAGGGTGTAGGGTGTAGGGAAGGTGATGGATTGCCGATTCCCTATTCCCTAGGACCGATTCACTCTCACCCGAATCAGTGCGTAGGAAACGGGAATTTTTGACTTTTGACTTTTGACCGGGGCGGATTTGATTCCTCAAAAAGTCCCCTTCCGCCCACCACCCCACGAAAACCATGACAACGGACACCCATCAGCAGAAAATTCCCCTCTGGCGAGACGATCGCTTCTGGAAAATTGCCCTTCAGGTGCTCGTCGTCGCCATCTTGCTCGCCATTTTTACCTTGGGCGGCATCAACCTCACCCGCAACCTGCAACAGACGGGCAGCGAATTCGGCTTCGGCTTCCTCGATAGTACCGCCGGATTCGGTATCGGAGAAAGCTTGATCCCCTACACCCCCACCGACCCCTACGCCAGGGTTTTGCTGGCGGGGTTGGTCAACTCCCTGCGGGTGATGTTCTTCGGAATCATCCTCACCACTATTGTGGGCATCGTCGCCGGGGTTTCTTACTTTTCCAACAACTGGCTACTCCGTCAGATCGGTTTGGTTTATGTCGAGTTAGTGCGAAATACGCCTCTATTGCTGCAACTGCTATTTTGGTACGGCATTTTCCTGCAACTTCCCCAAGTCGAAAATCGCATCGGCGTCCTCGACTCCATTTTTCTGACCCAGCGGGGAATTTACATCCCCTGGCCGGCGAGTCCGGCGATCGGGTTTTGGCTGGCATTTTTGATAATTGAAGCGATCGCGGCATTTTTCGTGTGGAGGTGGCGGGTCAAGGTGATGGTCGAACGGGGACAGTCCGGCAAGCCCCAACTCGTCGCCCTCGCCGTCCTGGCAGTTGTGGCGGCGGCAGTTATTCTATTCGCCTTGGGCTGGCAACAACCCGCCCTGGAAGGCGCCGAAGATAACCCCGTCCTCCGGGGCGGTCTGCGGCTGACCATCGAATTTACCACCCTCCTCGTCGGCCTGGTCATCTACACCGGCGCCTACATCGCCGAAATCGTCCGAGCCGGCATTCAATCCGTCCCCAAAGGGCAGTGGGAAGCCGCCCGTTCCCTGGGTTTAAAACCCGGGCCGGTGATGCGTCTGGTGGTGTTTCCCCAGGCGATGCGCGTGATCATCCCCCCCCTCAACAGCCAATATCTGAATTTGGCGAAAAACTCCAGTTTGGCGATCGCCGTCGCCTACGCCGACCTTTACAACGTCGCCAACACCACCTTCAACCAAAGCGGACGGGCCGTCGAGGTGATGCTGATTATCATGGCGACCTACCTCACCATCGACCTGCTGATTTCCATCGCGATGAACTTCCTCAACCGCAGTGTCCAACTGCGGGAAAGATAAATGGGGAGTCGGGAGTCGGTATTAGGGAGTCGGGAAAGCGAATCGATTTTGTAATTCATAAAAATAACCATCACCGATGACCACAACTAATCCGCAACCGTCCAACTTCACCCGCGAACCTCCCGACGAATCGGGAGGCTTTATCGAATGGCTGCGTAAGAATTTATTCAATACCTGGTACAACGGCGTGGTCACGATCGCGATCGTCAGCTTCCTGCTGTGGATGGCCGCCGGTTTCCTCGTCTGGGCGAGAACCCAAGCCCAGTGGAGCGTCATTCCCGCCAACTTACCCCTGTTTCTCGCCGGCCGCTTCCCCAACGACCAGTATTGGCGATTGTGGGTGTTACTCGCCCTCATTGCCACTCTCTCCGGCATCACCTGGGGATTTTTAGCCCGACGGACGACAACCCTATTCAGCCAAAATATCGTCATCGGCATCACCATCATCACCCTGTTGATGCTGATCATTCCGACACCGATCATCTACCGACTCGGGGCGATCGGCATGGTCGCCCTCAACCTGTTCGGCGCCTGGGGGGGACGGCAGGTCGGGAGTATCAAACCGCTGCTGGGCAAGTGGTTGCCTTTCTCCTGGTTTGTATTGTTAATTGTCGCCGTCTGGCTGATCGGCGGCGGGTTGGGTCTGAAAGTCGTTTCCACCAACCTCTGGGGCGGCCTGATGCTCACCCTGCTGATGTCGGTGATCAGCATTTTGCTCTGTTTCCCCATCGGCGTTTTGCTGGCTTTGGGACGCCAAAGCCCCCTGCCGGTGATCCGCTGGCTGTCCGTCGCCTACATCGAACTGATCCGGGGACTGCCCTTAATTACAATTCTATTTATGGGGCAGATTTTGCTGCCGCTATTTCTGCCGGAAGGAATGCGCCCCGATCGCGTCCTGCGGGCGATCGTCGGCCTGACCCTGTTCAGTTCCGCCTACCTGGCGGAAAACGTCCGCGGCGGCTTGCAGGCGATTCCCCGAGGTCAATTCGATGCGGCGAAAGCTGTCGGATTAAATGCCCCGTTGACGCTGGGGTTGATTATCTTACCCCAGGCCTTGAAAATCTCGATTCCCTCTATTGTCGGACAGTTTATCAGCCTATTTCAGGATACGACTTTGTTGGCGATCGTCGGACTGGTGGAGTTGCTGGGCATTAGCCGTTCTATCCTGGCAAACCCCAAGTTTCTGGGGCGCTATTCGGAGGTTTACCTGTTTATCGGAGTTCTCTATTGGGTGTTCTGCTACTCGATGTCCCTGGCGAGCCGCAAGTTGGAAGAACAACTCAATACGGAGCATAAATAATAGGGTGTAGGGTCTAGGGTGTAGGGTTTTTTCCCTTCCGCCCGAACCTTACCGATAATTTGGGTCTTTGGATGCATTCCCAAGCTCTCCGTTGTCTTCCACCCGATTCAATATCCGCAGATTTGATATCACAAGCCGGGGGCGTCACGACCATCAAAATTGACCCGATCGCGATCGCTCCCTCCGCACCCCTGCACAAAATCCGCACTTTGTCAACCCCCCGGTTCGCGGGTCTGAGTTTCCCCG
>NZ_JAYFER010000174.1:0-4839 GCF_055795065.1 Lyngbya sp. CCY1209 | reverse complement strand
CGCTGCGCGCGGTCCTCGGCAGTCGGTATTAGGGAGTCGGAAACTGAAACGGCTTTTCTATAAGGGTTTGAAAATTTATGACCCCATTTCAACTGTAACCACGTGAGCGCTCGTTGCTATATATAGCAATAAGCGCTCGCGTGGCAACCGGTTTAAATCGGGTCAGAAACAAGGGGAGGTCGCCCCTTGTTTGAGTTCCTGACTCCCGATTCTCGACTCCCGCGCGCAGCGCTATCAAATGTTTTTTCGGTATTTTTTTCGATGCCGACCTCCCGAGGCTGAGAGACAACAATGAGGCGCCACTGCTTTATACTAAAAATTAGTTGTCTCTTTTTATTCAGCCGAATTATGGGCATCAATACACCTCCTCTGTGGCTGCAATCGGAAAATTCCAATCTCGTCGCCGAAATTGCACTGCGGATTCGCCGCTCTCTGGATCTGAATGAAATCCTCAACTCGGCGGTGCAGGAAGTGCGGGAATTGTTGGAAACCGATCGCGTCGTGATCTACCGCTTTTTACCAGATTGGAGTGGGGAAGTCTCCGTGGAGTCCGTGGGGGATGACTGGCGGCCGATCATCCACGAAATCATCCACGATACCTGCTTCATGAATGGGTGGGACAAACCCTACCGCCAGGGTCACGTCAGCGCCATCGAAGACATCCAAAATTGCGACATTCACCCCTGTTATGTCGAATTATTAGAAAGTTTGCAAGTTCGGGCGAATTTTGTCGTCCCCATTCTCCAACGCCCCGAATCTCCTGGCGAAGAAGAGCATCTCTGGGGATTGCTGATCGCGCACCACTGCCGCGGACCGAGGCACTGGCACAGCACCGAAGTCGATATTCTCACCCAACTCGCCACCCAACTGGCGATCGCTATCCGACAGGCGGAAATGCACCAACAACTGCAAGAAGAACTGACGCAACGCCAGCGGGCCCAGGCCGAGTTGATCCGCGCCAACGATAAAATCATGCGCCTCAACGACCGTTTGAAGACGGAAAACCTGAGACTGAGTGCCGAACTCGACATCACCCGCCAACTCCAGGAAATGATCCTTCCCACACCGGAAGAATTGAAACTAATTCCCGACCTCGACATCGCGACGTACATGAAACCGGCGGCAGAAGTGGGGGGAGATTACTACGATATTTTGCAGCACAAAGGTCGGGTCAAGATTGGCATCGGCGACGTCACCGGACACGGGTTGGAAAGCGGGATGTTGATGATGATGGTTCAAACAGCCGTGCGAACGCTTTTGACCCACGACGAGAAAGATGCGGTGAAGTTTTTGAAAACAGTGAACCGCACAATTTACGACAATGTAGAACGCATGAAATCCGAGAAAAATCTGACCTTGATGCTGTTGGATTATTGTCGAAATCTGTTGGAGATCAGCGGCCAGCACGAACAGGCGATCGTGGTGCGATCGGGGCCGTCTCCCCGGGCCGAAATTCTCGACACCATCGACCTGGGGTTTCCGGTGGGATTGGAGCCGGAAATCGGCCAATTCATCAATAAAATACACGTCAAACTCCACCCCGGCGATGTGGTCGTCCTGTTCACGGACGGAATTACGGAGGCCGAAAATACCCAGGGAATGCAGTACGGCCTCGATCGCCTCTGCGAAGGCATCGTCCGCCACCACGACCGCTCGGCCGAAGCGATCAAAGATGCGATCGTCACGGACGTTTACAATCACATCGGCCGGCAGCGCATTTTTGACGACATTACGTTGATCGTCTTGAAACAAAAATGACGGCAAGATGGGAACGTTAAAGCCGGGGCAAGCCGGTGCCCTGGCCGAATCGCTCCGGTCCGGTCCGGTTTCCGCCGGCCGACGAACCCGGAGCAGACCGGGGGTCGATGCCGGAGGAGAACGACTCGTCCGCAGAGATGGCACCGCCTCCCCCGCGACTCGAACCCCCGCCACCTCTGAGATAAAATGAGATCCGGGCGGATCGAGTCTGCAGACCGGATCGAGCAACCTCTTACAACGTAGATGGAGAACATTGAGGCGATAGTTGTGAAACCGATTAGTTCGTTAGAAGATGCTTTGAATCGCTGTCAGGCCCAAGGAATGCGGCTGAGTCGCCAACGTCGCTTCATCCTCGAATTACTCTGGCAAGTGCGGGAACACCTCTCGGCCCGCGACATTTACGACCGATTGAATCAACAGGGGAAGGCGATCGGGCACACCTCGGTCTATCAAAACTTGGAGGCTCTGTCGCGGGAAAATATCATCGAGTGCCTCGAGCGGTCAGGCGGCCGCCTCTACGGCTACGTCAGCGATTCTCACTCCCACGTCAACTGTTTAGATACCCAGCAAATCCTCGACATTCACATCGAACTACCCGAAGCCATCATCCGCCAGGTGGAGGAACAAACCGGAGTCAAAATTACCGACTACCAGATCGACTTTTTCGGGTACCGTTCCCCGGACTCGGCCGTCGAGGGTTCGTCGGAGGCGGACGAAACCCGAAAGGCGTCCTGAATGCGGGCGTCAGTTCAATTGACAATTGATCGTGTCAATTGAACGGCTCCGCCCCCGGGGTTAACAATTCTTCAAATTGAGTCCGAAAGCGGTTTCGAGGGCATAAATTTTGCAGATTGAACGGCAAATGTTGCCCATCTGGGCTCCAAAGCGTTTAAGATAACAGTCGATCGGGTCTGGAATTCCCGGGCAGATGGCACAGACCGAGCGCAGTTCGATTCTACGAATCGTCCGGTCGAGATTCGGTGGATGTAGCGTCCGCCCCGGCGTTCGAGTCCGGTTTGGAAAAACCAGGGACCGCATTCGGCGCCCGTCCCCGACCGGGTTGGGTTTAACCTATGGATGAAAGGAAGATGGTGAAGTCATGGCGACCCCCCAATTTGAACACTCTCGGCAACCTGCCTTAGAAGGTGAATCGTCCGTCGATGTCACGCTCACCGACGAAATGGCGATCGCCGACAATAGCAACGATCGACTCGCGACGACCTCCAAACCGCCGGCCCGCTTGCGGGTGCCGAAGGGATTTTGGGGATGGCAACTCCTGTGGCTGATCGTCCTGCTGGGCTTCGGGACGACGGCGACGGGGGCGCTGTTGTGGCTGCTCACGACTCCCCCACCGCCGAATTGCGAAGAAATTTCGGCCCTGTCCCCCTCGGGCGATCGCCTCTACTGCGCCGACCGCGCCACCAAATCCGGCGAGTTGAAGGACATCCAGGCCGCCTTTGCCCTGGTGCAGAGCTGGCCCGAAGACCACCCCCTACAGACTCAGGCGAAACAGATGATGCGAGAGTGGTCCAAACGGCTGATTGTCTACGCCAACCAGAAGATCGACGCGGGGGATTTGCAGGGGGCCCTGGCGATGGTGGCGGTGGTGCCGAAGGACTCCCCGGCCTACGCGGAAGTCGAACGGGCGATCGCGGGTTGGAAAAATGACTGGGACGACGGTCAACGGCTGGCCGACCGCGCCTCCGAGGCCCTCAAATATCAAAACTGGGACCAGGCGTTCCATTATATCCAAGCCCTGAGCAAGTTGAACAATATCCACTGGAGCGAAAAGCGGCACGACGAACTCCTCGACCGCATGGGCCTGGAAAAACAGGGCGAACAGCGCCTCAAAGAAGCCCGCAACATCGCCAAACGTTCCACCCCCTCCAACCTGTCGGAAGCCATCGCCCTGGCCAAGAGAATTGACCCCCAACTCTACGTTTTCGCCGTCGCCCAAGATGACATCAAAAACTGGGGCCGCGACCTGCTGAACCTGGCCGTGGAGGCGACGGAGGAAGACAATTTCCAGAAGGCGATCGAAATCGCCCAACTGATCCCGTCCGACTCGCCCTTCTACCCGGAAGCCCAGGATGTCATCGTCCTCACCCAAATTCAACGGGTCAGTTCCGACCGGGCTTCCGGGGGGCCTTTCCTGTACCAGATCGCCACTTTGATCGAAGGTCGGGCGGCCCTGGACAAAATCGCCGCGGCCCCCGACGGCATCCCGGAGATCTACCAGCCGGTGTATGAGGAAGCCAAAACTCAGATGGACCGAGTGTCGGGACAGGTCCAAGATCTCGTCAGCCTGCAGTTGGCGAGCGCGGTGGCGAAGGTCGGCCACCCCTGGGCCCTGCAGTTGGCGATCGACCAGGCCGGAACCATCGCCCCCGATCGCCCCCGCCGCATCCACGCCCAAACCCTGGTCGCCCACTGGCGCAAAGAGGTGCAGCGCATCGAAGACCGCCCCTACATCGCCGTCGCCCGGGAACTCGCCCGCACGGAAACCGTGGATGGATTCCGGGCCGCCGTCGCCTACGCCCGGGAAGTGGAACTCGGACGTCCCCTGCGGATCGAGGCCCAGACCTTGATCGCCGAGTGGACGAAGCGAATTGAGATCATCGAAGACCAGCCGCTCCTCAACGAAGCCCTGGCCCTGGCTGGGGAAGATAACCTGAGCGGGGCGATCGACAAGGCCTCCGAAATCAAGCCCGGTCGCGCCCTCTACGCCGAAGCTCAGGATAAAATTGCCGGGTGGGTGAGCGAAATTCAGATCGCCCAAGACCAGCCCTTTTTGGACCGCGCCTACGACCTGGCCGGCCAGGGTAGCCTCAGCGCCGCCATCTCCGAAGCCTCCCGCATCGGGTACGGCCGCGCCCTCTACTACGAAGCCCAAAACGCGATCGCCCGGTGGGCGGCGGAACGGGATGCCATCTGGGCCGCCCAACAGCAGAGACGGGGATCTTACGCCTCCTCCCGGGACGAACCCTCCGGATATTCCGACAATTCCGGCTACTCCGGATATTCCGACAACTCCGGCTACTCCGGATATTCCGACAACTCCGGCTACTCCGGATATTCCGA
>NZ_JAYFER010000173.1:0-10992 GCF_055795065.1 Lyngbya sp. CCY1209 | reverse complement strand
GGGAGTAAAGTTGGGTTTAGCCCTCACCCCCGGCCCCTCTCCCAACTTTGGGGGAGGGGAGTAAAGTTGGGTTTAGCGATCGTCGGCGGGGTCGAAAATGGGGGCGGGTTCGATGGTGTCGGGGAGGGGAAATTCGGTGACGAGTTTGGCGATTTCGGCTATTTTTTCCATATTTTCGATCACTCCCGGACGGTGTTCGGGGTCGAGGGGGAGGTCGATCAGTTCGGCGGCGCGATCGACGTATTCGGGGATGTGTTGTTTTTGCATGGGATTCGGAGCAAGTACAATAATTTTATTCTGATTTTGCCAGGATTTTAGCGCACCAGCTAGGAAGTCATATTTTAACTTTCTAGTTGAGCTCCGCGCAAGCATTTCAGGATATTTTGAATGAGTTCTGGGTCGTCGGGGGAGAAGCATTGGAGGCGATCGCGGGTTTGGGTGGAAATGAGTGCGATCGCGCCTCCGAAGGTTTCCAGGACGTCGAGGAATGATTCGCTGAAGGTACATCTTTAATCTTGATGTCCAAAACCTTTAGTATTTCTTTTGCTTTTATTCGATTTTTTGGAGAATTTGGGGATATTTTTTTGACTACAATAAGTGTTGTCAAGCATTTTTCTTATCACTTCTGGGGCAACATTTTCCATCAATTCTTTTCCGAGCTTATATTCGATTAAATCGGGATGATTTTTGGGTAAAATTTTAGAAGCAATTTTAAAAGCTTTTTCAACGTTTATTTTGGCTCTATTTAGATCGCCTTTTTTGAGATAAACATCGCTCAAGTTAGACAAAGTGTTGGCAACTGAAAGATTTTCCGTTTCCACAATTTTTTTCATTGTGTTCAGCGATTCTTTATAAAATTTTTCGGCTTCGTTGAATTGCTCTTGATGAAAAAAAACTATACCTAAATTATTTAAGGCTGTAGCATATTCAATAGTATATCTATAGCCCAATTTTCTATAAATTTCCAAACTTTTAAAAAATAAATGCTCGGCTTTTCGATAATTATTGAGACTCACATACAGAAGTCCCAGATCGTTGGAGCATGTGGCATAAGGAAAACTATTTTCTCCAAAAAACTTGCCGTGCATATCCAAAGATTTTTCCAACAAAATTTTTGCTCTTATTGGGCAAGATAACTGTATATATACATTGCCAATATCTCTCATTGTTTGTGCCACATTTGGAGACTCTTTTCCATAATGTTTTTTCCGAAAATTTAAGATTTTTATATAAACTTTTTTGGACATCTTGTAGTTTGATTTAGATTCATAAAATCGAGCAACAATATTTTGTATATTGATAAAATCAACACTGTCATGATCAAATATTTTTGTTGCGATATCCAAACATTTATAGTAGTAAAAAGATGCCTCATTATATTGATCTTTCCGTTCATATAAAACTGCCATACATTGCAAAGTCATACAAAGATTATGATATTTAGTCCAACCGCTAAAATATTTGGACTTTTGATCAATATTCTCTAAACCTTGATTTATTTTATCTAAAAATATATATATCAATACATCAGGGCTTTCAATTTTATCTGAATCATTGATCGATAGATCAAATTGACAAATAAAATTTTCGATCAAATGATCTTTCAAAAGTTGTTCCGCCTTTGCAAGTTTGCTTTGATAAATATAACCTTGTGCAACAATATTTATAATTTCAGATTTAAAAATAGGATTTTTGTATTGTTTTAAATCTTTTAAAATTTCTTGGCTCCTTGCTTCAATTTGTATAGCATCATGTCTATCGGAGTCTATATGCAGCAGCATTTTTTTAACGGTCAATATAAGCTGTTTTTTTAAAATTATTTTTTCTGTCGATGTCTCGATCATCTCGATGACAAAATTGCACTTTTTTTCTGACAGTTCAAACAATCCTTTTCCAGAATAAAACGATATTAATATCTGCAAAAGTTGCACGATATCTGTCTTTTTTTTTGTTTTTATTGTCTCCATTGAAAATATTTCTTCTATATTAAGAATGATATGATCCGGCAAATTTTTCATTTTAATTTGTTCATGATTTTTCGCCAATCTGATATAAACATCTATGAATAAATTTTCTAGAGTATCGGAATATTTGGAATTCGCAAGCTTGATTTTAAAAAAATCTCTAATTAACGGATGAAAACGAAAAGATTCTGCCTGAAATTTATGAATTAAATTAAATCGAATCAGCTCCTTCATAGATTCTTCACAAGAATCTATAGAATCAACTACATCAACTACAGATGGCAAATTCAAAAAAGTGCTTGGTTGACAATGAATAGGAGTCGCAAATAAACTCAAAAAACATCCTAATACCTGAGTTGATTCGCTTAAATGATCCCAGCTCAAGTCAAAAGCATCATAAACCCCTAACTCTACTCTCATGGTGGGTTCTGGAGTTGTTAACGCTTTATGATTCAGACGTTGTTTTCGTTCCAACCGTTGTAACATTTCTGACAATAATAAATCTTCGGATTGTGCCAAATAATGTCCGACTAATTCTACAGCCAAAGGCAAATGACCTAACCAACTGCAAATTTTTCTGGCAATCCAAGGTTCTTTGGTGACTCTTTCTCTTCCAATTAATGATTTTAAAATTTGTAATGAAGACAGTGGCTTGAGAACATCCAAGTCTAACCTTGCCAACGGCTTGCCCAGCTTTTCTCTAGTAGTAATTAGTATTTTAAATTTGGTATCATTGGGCAAGTAATGTTTGATATCCTTATAATCCCAAACATTATCGATGACGATCAGCGTATCACCTTCAGCCCAATTATTCCAGCAAAATTCAACTTTTCCAGGAAAGCTCTTTAACTCATCGGGTAAGTAAAAATTTTGAAAATGGTTGATAGAAAATTCAATAATTTGAATTCCAATATTTCCTCGTTTATTTCCGCGTGGGGGATATAACCAGCAAATCCCCCCTGGATATGTATCTTTATATATATGAGAATACTGAATTGCTAATTCAGTCTTGCCAACTCCACCCATTCCAGCGATCGCAGCTATGACCACTTGATGATTCTGCTGTAAGAGCTGATGTAGCTCTTTAAGCTGATCGGAGCGACCAACAAATTCTACAGCTCCTTTATGAGGAGTATTGTTATGTTTTTTTAAAATTGGTATAAATTCTTTAGGTGCTGGTTGTTTTTGGTTTTCTGGAAATGTTGGCTCGGCTGAAACTTTAGATGGCACTTTGTTCCATTCTTCTTCACCAACAATCTCTGTCACATCAACTCCAAATCCTTTTTCACAAATCAATTTTGCAGAACTCGGATCGACCCGTGCTTTCCGATGATAAAAATTTTCCACTGTTTTTCTATCTATACCTGCTTTTTCGGCTAAAGCTTCAAAAGTTAGTTTTGGATTATTCGTCTTAATATTTATTAACTTTTTTTTCCCTTCATCGGTCGCTGTTATACCGCGAGGTTTTCTTTTTTTAGCCATGACATTACTACGGTCTTAACCAAATATATACGAGTATAGCACATCTCACGGCTCAGGCTGAGGGCTGAGTTTGAGTCAGTTCGGGGAACTTTGGGGAACTTTGGGGAACTTTTTTATCTTCCCCATTCTTCCCTGGCGCAAACTGATTCACTTCCCTAAGCTGAAGTCAGTGATTGAGGTACAGCCGATGAACGCATACCAACTCAGCCTGTTTCCAGACGAACCCCCAATTCCGATCGCACCCCATACAAGAAAGCGACAGAAGCAGCCACCCGCACCCAAACCGATCGCGATCGCGGAAACTTACTCCACCGCAAAACTCGCCGACTTTCTAGGTGTATCTCCTTCAACTCTCACTCGCCATCGTCGCGCCGGAAACGCCTATACCAAAGGTTCTTGGACTGCCAAACCCCTCGGAAAAAACACCTGGACGCTCATTTACACTCCCCCCACAACTTAAAACTGTTCTCCTCCCCTCTCCCAAAGTTGGGAGAGGGGTTGGGGGTGAGGGCAAATCTTGTCAAAAATAACCGTTCAACCACAACTCAAACCATGACATCTTTATTCAATTCCCCAAACTCCGATCGCTCCCACTCCGACAACTTGGAAAACTGGAACGCGATCGCACCCCACTTTACCAGCGGCAACGTCATGAACGATAACGAACGAATGACCCTCGAAATTCTCAAAACCATTTTGGGAAGCGATCGCTACCAATTTTGTCCCCAACTTCCCCTTTCCGTCGTCTGCGATCGCACCGATCCGGGATGGCTTCCCAACGAGATTTGGAAATTTTGGGTCAGTTCCCGACTCGATTTCACCCTCTTGGAATGGGGATTTTGCGCCAGCAGCAAAGCCAAATTGGTGGTCGAATGTCAGTCCCCCTTTCACGATCTCCCCGACGTGATGGAACGCGATCGCAAAAAAGCCGAATTGCTGGCGGTGGTCGGTGTCCCCCTCATCTACACGCGATCGGTGGACGAAGATCGGCGATTTATCCGCTTTTTTACCCCCCACGGCGACACGGAAATTTTCTACAATTCCATCAACCGAGACGGACGGCAACAACTGGAAGATTGGTTGGGGGGTTATTTGTAATTCCGGGGTGCGATCGCGGCATTGTCTCGACCTTATAACAATCAGTAGTTATCGAAAGGTGTCGGGATTGATAGCCGAGTCAATCGATTTTAAAAAACATCTTTCCAAAGGAGGATTTGAAGCGGATGTCCGATACTGAAGGGGACAAAAGACTGCGATCGCCACCAAAAGTCTGTCGAATGATATCCTATAGCAGACACTCAACTGAATTTCAACAATGAAGAAAATAATTGGCGTTTTACTCACCTGTTTGTTGGTGGCGGTCTTGGTGGTCAGTTGTGGCGATGCGAGTATGTCCGACACGAATAACAATGTTGTCGCGACGGCGGATATTACCGGCGGTCCCGACTCCGACCTGGGTGGCACCGTCACCCTCGTCCAAACCCAAACCGAGGGAATTTTACCCACTGTCGAAGTCAACGCAGAAGTGACGGGTCTTCCCCCGAACACCAGACACGGATTTCACATTCACGAAACCGGAACCTGCGAACCCGACTTCGGCGCGGCGGGGGGACACTTTGACCCCGGCCCCTTCGGACAGACCAACCCCGACGACAACCACCCCTTCCACATGGGAGATCTCCCCAACTTGGAGGCGGATGCCGACGGGAAGGCGGTTTTCTCCCACCGAACCAGCCGCATCACCCTCACCCGCGGCCCTTTGAGTCTTTTTGACGACGACGGCAGCGCCTTTATCGTCCACATCGATGAAGACCGGGGGACTACTGGTGTCCAAGGCGGCGCCGGCGGCGGTCGCCTCGGTTGCGGGGTGATTGGCCTGCAAAGTTAATTCAGGAGTCGGGGAGGGCACGACCGTGCCCCCCGACCGTTTCCCACCGTCGCCACATTGCGTTAATTTTGGTTAAATTTTGTATTTGACGTTGAATATTTTGGATTCTCTCGCTACTCTAATTATAAGTCAATATTTTGTTTGCATAAACCGTCGTTATGAATACCGCCAACTCCAACCGACAAGGAGATACAATGAACGATTCCAACCCGACCCACAATTTCGATTTCGACCAGTGGGTTAAAGCCGTCAAACCCCAGCTCATGGCTGCATTGCGGGCGAATAACCCCGTCGCTGATTCCCCGAAACAGCTCGACACCGGCAAAAAACGCTAGGCATTTATAACCGGGTATTTTTTTTTCTAGTAAGTCGGTTGCAATGCCAGAAAGTATGGCCTCCTTATCGCCCAACCGAGGGGTTGAAAGATGGGGAGGTTTACCCATATTAAAAGGTACAAATTATGTTATAATCGCAATCTAAAAAAAAATTTAAATTCAACTTCGCTTCATTCTCAATCCGATCGCCCCACACCGATCGCCACACCTTCGGAAGTCGCGGGTCGATCGCCTTGCGCTGAAATACTTAGAAGAACCTGTCATAATCTTTTCAGGAAAGATCCGGGACTCCAATTGAGTTGTGTGGACGGGCCAGACACCGGCTTCGCCATCAACTTAAACCCTCGATCCTATTTTTTTTGTAACTAATGTTGCAACGCAACCCCGATAATGCAATAAAAACATCGATATGATGCATAAATCGCATAATACCATGAAAGTCCGAGTCGTGGCCCAATTTTGCACCTGGTCCCTGGGACTCTTTCTGGCCTGTCCCCCGCAAGTCGGTTGGACGTCGCCGGCCCTCGCCCTCCCCCAATCCGCGATCGCCACCGCCGTCGCCTCTCCCGATCGCGAAACGATCCTGCGATCGCTCCAAACCGCCGACGTCGTATATTTGGGCGAAACCCACGACGACCCCCGGGACCACGAGGCGCAGTTGCAGATCCTGCGATCGCTGCACGAAAATAACCCCAAAATTGCGATCGCGATGGAAATGTTCCAGCGTCCCTATCAAGACGTGATGGACCGCTACCTCGCCGGGGAGATTTCGGAAACCCAACTGGTCCGGGACAGCGAATATATGGAACGCTGGGGTTTTCCCTGGGAATACTACGGCCCCATCGTCCGATTTGCGCGGGAAAACGGACTCCCGGTTTTGGCGGCGAACACCCCCACCGAGGTGACGCGGCGGGTGGCAAAATCCGGGTTGGAGGGTTTGGAAACCGAGGAGAAAAAATACATTCCCCCCCTCGCCGAGATCGACACCGACAATGAAGGTTATCGCCAAATGTTATTGGAGGTTTTTCGACAGCATCAACACGGGACAGGGGACGGGTTCGATCGCTTCGTGGAGGCCCAGGTGCTCTGGGACGAAACGATGGCCGAGGCGATCGCGGAATTTCTCGCTGCCAACCCGGATTATCAGGTGGTGGTCATCGTCGGACAGGGCCATGTGGTGTACGGCTACGGCATCCCTTCGCGGGTGGAGAGGCGGCTGGGCGATCGCGATTTCGTGCAGCGATCGGTCCTGTTCCAATCCCCCGACGAAGCCCCGATTTCCACCGAAGATGCGATGGCCGATTTCCTGTGGAAACACTGAGCCATCTGTCAACTCGCCCGAGAGATAAATTCTGTCAATGTCTCCGGATTTATTGACAAAAATATATCTGCGGGAGGATAACTTTATATCGCCCATTTGTTACGCTAAAACTGTCGAACGCGGACGAGAGAAACGATGCTTCTCAAAGATAAAGAAAGTGATAACTTGGTCAAAATTACTCAGCCGGAAGAGCTCTACAGTCCCGCTCAAAACACGGTCACGGGTCGAACTCAAGCCGGCCAAGAAGAACAGAGCGATCGGGCTTTTCAAAAGCAAAATTTGATCTTCCCTTCCGGCGAAAGCCTGCCCCGCTGCTGGGTGGATGCGGAATACCGCCAGTAAATTTACAGTTGTTGGGCTTTAGCCCTTCTCGAATACGCTGAAGCGCAACAACGGGGCGATCGATAGTTGTTGGGCTTTAGCACCTTATTCGCCGCGATCGCCACGAAATAACCCCTTTCAATCTTCCTGGGTTGCCGGTATTTTATGGGAAAAATATAAACCACAATTTAATTTAAACGCTGTAGCGATCGATACATCTCCCGAAAAATTGGGCATTTTTCTGCAACTTTTTTCATTGTAACCATTTCGAGTAGCTCTGATGAATGTCGCCCTTTCGTGTAGGGTTGATATTGTATTTCATCATCTTCTCTGCGGGTCGCCTGGATTGATGCCTCGACGATTTGTTCTGAAATTTTGAATTGACAGACTCCCGTATCTTCGTTGAAATCACCGTAAATCTCGGGGTCGTCAAAGTCAATCGAAATGATAGTCAGGGATCGGTTAATTTCCAGAGAAGTCGAGCGAAAATTCAAATTTTTATAATCTTTCGCCCATATCGATAAAAGAGACATATAATAAAATCTGTGTAATCTGCGTAATCTGCGGAAAAAAATAAAGAGATGAAACCATCATAAAAGCCATCGTTTTCATCTCCAAAATGGCTTAATTTCCCGGGGACTCAAATCCCGCCACCGGCCCGGTTCGAGTCCGTCCAAACGTAAATGCGCGATCGCCACCCGAACCAGCCGCAGCGTCGGAAATCCCACCGCCGCCGTCATCCGTCGGACCTGGCGGTTGCGTCCCTCGGTGAGGGTGAGTTCCAGCCAAGCGGTGGGGACATTTTTACGATATCGGATCGGCGGGTTGCGGGGGGGAAGAATTGGTTCATCAATCAGTTGTTGAACCTGAGCCGGTCGGGTGCGATAATTTTGGATGGTGACACCCCGCCGCAGCCGTTCCAAAGCCTCCGCGTCCGGTATGCGTTCCACCTGCACCCAGTAGGTGCGGGGGTGGGCGAATTTGCGTTCCCCGAGTCGGTATTTCAGTTTGCGATCGTCCGTCAGCAATAACAGTCCCTCGCTGTCCCGATCTAACCGTCCCACCGAATAGACGGAGGGGACGGAAATGTAATCTTTCAGGGTTTGCCGTTCCGGTGCGTTCGGGTCGCGATCGCTGAACTGACTCAGGACATTAAACGGTTTGTAAAACAGTATATATCGATGGGGCATACAATGCTAAAATGTCTCCCATTCGATCGCATTGACGATCGCTTGGGGGGCGGGTTTCGGGGTTACCGCAGCTTCTGGGGTTGCTTCCGGTTCGGGCGATCGCATTTTTTCCAATTCTTCCTCCCGTTCTTTCAACTGCGATCGCGTTGTTTCCAATTCCGCTTCGGTTTTCTGATGTTGAGTTTTGACTTCTTTTAACTCCGCTTCAGCCGCCGCCAACTTTTCCTCGAACTGCGATCGCGTTGTTTCCAATTCATTAATCGCCTGTTTGTGCTTGGCGTGGGAATCCTCCAAAACCTCCATCGTCTCCTTCAATTGGGAGTGACACTGCTCCAAAACCTTCTCCGTCTCCCGCAGTTGCGATCGCTCTTGGTGCAATTGCGCCTTGGTTTTATCCACCTCGGACTCGACTTCCTTTTGCATGAACCGAGCCTGTTTCAACTCCTCCTGAGTTTGAGCTAGTTTTCCTTTCGTCTCCTCCAATTCTTTCCGAACCGACTGCAATTGTTCGACATCCTGCTTTCCCTTTATGTGGGCTTGCTCCAATTCCTCCAAAACCTCATCAAACTGACACTGAGCCCGTTCTAACTCCCCTTGAATTTGAGTCAGTTTCGATTGACTCTTCTGCAACTCTTCCCGGGCCTGGGAATCGGTGGCTTGTGCTTTTTCCTGGAGTTGCTGGAGTTGAGTCCGAGTCTGTTCCAACTCCCCTTGAGTTTGAGCCAGTTGGGATTTTGTCGCCTGCAACTCTTCTTCAAACTGGGGAGAAGCAAATTGTATTTTCCCCTCTTTAATCTGGTGCAATTCAAAGTGAGTTTGCTCCAGTTCCCCCAACACCTCATCAAATTGACACTGAGTCCGTTCTAACTCCTCCCGGATATCGTGCAACTCTGATTTGGTTTTGTCGAGTTCCTGCTGTAGTGTCTCTTCTGTCTGTTCCGCCATTCTCTAATTTTCTCCTTAATATTCCACAGACACGCCAAATTCGGTGAGGCCCCAATTGCCAGGTTTGGGCTACCCTTCCTTAACCCAAGTTACTACAAAGTTAACCCATTCCCCGGGCGAGGGAAGGCAAAAAGTTGACAATTCCCGGAAAAATCACTACCAAAGCCAAAACAACAAGCTGCAAAGTGATAAACGGGATCACGCCCTGATAGATATCCTCGGTGCTGACTTCCGGTGGCGACACCCCCCGCAGGTAGAAGAGGGCGAACCCGAAGGGCGGCGTGAGGAAGGAGGTTTGCAGGTTCGCGCCCAAAACCACGCCGAACCACACCAGGTCCATGCCGAAACTCTGGGCGATGGGGAGTAGCAGGGGGACGACGATAAAGACGATCTCGAAAAAGTCGATAAAGAATCCCAGCAGGAATACCATCAACATGGAGACGAGTAAAAAACTGATCTGGCCGCCGGGGAGATTTAAGAACATATCCTTCACCAAGTCGTCCCCGCCGAGTCCGCGAAACACCAAACTGAACGCCCGGGAACCCACTAAAATAAAAATTACCATGCAGGTGGTTCGCAATGTCGCATCGCAGGCGCGACCGAGGTTGTCCCAGGTGAGTTGGCGGTTGATAGCCGCAAGTGCGATCGCACCCACGCACCCCACCGCCCCGGCTTCCGTCGGCGTGGCGATGCCGAAAAAGATGCTGCCGAGAATTAAAATAATCAGCAATAGGGGCGGAATCAACACCCGAATCACCCGCTTTCCCAGTCCCGGCGCCTCCAATACCTCCGTGGGCAAGGCTGGGGCGATGTCGGGACGCAGCCAGGAGGCGATCGCGACGTGGAGGGCGAAAGCCCCGGTCATCAACAGTCCGGGAATCACCGAACCGATAAATAAATCCCCGACGGAGACACCGAGTTGGTCGCCGAGCACCACCAAAACCACGCTGGGGGGGATGATCTGTCCCAGGGTTCCGGAGGCGACGATCACCCCGGTGGCGAGTTTTTTATTGTAGCCGTAGCGCAGCATGGTGGGGAGGGAAATTAACCCCATCGCAATCACGGTTGCAGCCACCACCCCCGTCGTCGCGGCCAGGAGTCCCCCCACGACAATGACGGCGAGGGCGAGTCCTCCCCGCAGGCGCCCGAACAAGATTCCCATCGTTTCTAACAGGTTTTCGGCGATGCCCGTTTTTTCCAACATGGAGCCGAGGAAAATGAAGTAGGGGATGGCTAGGAGGGTAAAATTGTTCATGATGCCGAAGATCTGCTGCGGCATCGCCGACCACAAAATGGGGTCGAAGACACCCAGGGCCATGCCGATCGCCGTAAAAATCAGCGCCACGCCCCCCAAGGAAAAGGCGACGGGGTAGCCCAGGGCCAACACGACCAGCGCCCCCGCAAACATGGCGAGGCTCAACCATTCAGAATGCATGGGATCGCGGATTCCCTCAATGTTCACCAAAATCACCCGCCTCGAAAGCGCCAGCCTGCTGTCTTGCTCTCTGCGAGACAGAGTAACAGGTTAGGGCTAGAAAGCCCCGTC
>NZ_JAYFER010000172.1:0-12329 GCF_055795065.1 Lyngbya sp. CCY1209 | reverse complement strand
TTATAAACGATTCCCAATTCCCCATTACCCATTCCCAATCTGCGAAAATCTGCGAAATCTGCGGACTGATAACAGGTGGCGTGACGGGTGAGGTTCAAACTCGGGGTAGTCTCCCGGGGTTGAGCCTCACGACCCGAGTCTTCGATCTAGCCGGCGGCCGGAAAAACTTAAATATTTTTTTATTTTTTGACCTGACAATTGTAATGATCGGTGAGGATCTGTTAATTTTTTAAACAGTTTCTTCTGAGGCGTCACCCGAGTCGAATATAATTAGAATTATATTTCTGTGCCTCAAATTATAGCGAGAAAAGTATCGACAGAAATTCACGCGGATCAATTGGACAATCGACCGATCGGCATCAAGTGCAGAATTGGGGGTGCTTTCAACCGATCGCGATCGGATGGATGGTCTGCTCTAGCATCCATGGGGTGCCGAATTTCGCCCGCCCCCCTAGAACCCCCCAGCCAAAAGGGTCAAAAAGACGAAGGTCAAGCGGGGGATAAAATAGAAAAACAATGTGGGATGAAACCCGACGTATTCACGCTTAGGAGTCCAACAATATGAGACGGATATTAGTCGTCGATGATTCAGCAACCATGCGAAAAATGGTGATGGCATCCCTGCGGGACGTGAAGGATGTGATATTTGGCGAAGCGGGGAACGGGTTGGAGGCGATCGAACAGTTAGAAATTGCGCCATTCGACCTGATGATTTTAGACTTAAATATGCCGGATATGCACGGGTTGGAGGTGTTGCAATTTGTCCTCAATCACCCGCAGTATAGCAAAACCCCGATCGTCATTTTGACGACCAAAGGAGATGAAGGCAGTCGCAGCGAAGCCCTGGCGGCCGGGGCGGCCTGTTATTTGACCAAGCCCTTCCATCCCAAATCCCTGGCGGGGGAAATTGTCAACTTACTCTCCGAACCCTCGACCAGCCATGCAAGTCAATAAATGGGAAGGGCGGCCGTGTCTAGTTCAACAGAAAACAACAATTTTTTCAACGACTTCTTAGACGACTATTTCGCCGAGTGCGAAGAACATTTGGCGGTGGTGCGCCGGGAACTGTTGGCTCTGGAATCCTGGGTCGATCGCCCCCAAATTGACGGGTCGATTTTGAACGAACTGTTCCGCAGCTTCCACTCCGTCAAAGGGCTCTCGGCGATGGTGGGGGTGCGGGACGCGGAGGAACTGGCCCACCACATGGAGAGTTACCTGCGATCGCTCCGGGACCGGCAAATCACCTTAAAACCGGAAGGATTCGACGCCCTGATGGTGGGCACCCAAACCCTGGAACGGGCGATCGAAAGCCGGCGCGACGACGCAGCAGAAAGTCCCGACATCGCCCCGGCCGTCCGCCAACTCGAAGCGGTGATTCCCCGGGAACCGGCCCCCGTCGCCACCGCAGTCACCCCCTGCGAGGTGAAACTGAAGCCGGAGGATGTCGATCGCCTGAAAACCCTCGCCCAGAGCGGCTGTCCACTCTGGCACTTCACCTTCAGCCCCGACACCGAACTCTCCAAACGGGGAATCGGCGTCAACGGCATCCGCGAACGGCTCACCCAAATCGGCGAGTTGATTCACGTCGCCCCCCGCCTGAAAGCCGACAATAAAATCGTATTCGACTTCATCTTGACCACAGACGAAGCCGAGGGCACGTTTGCGGGGTGGGAAGCCGAGGGCCTGAGTTGGGAACCGTTTCAAATCGCCGAACCCGAAGCGGAGTCGGGAGTCGGTATTAGGGAGTCGGTATTAGGGAGTCGGGAAGCGTCGGAGGAGTCGGAAGTCGCGGAGGAACCGCCGCCCGACGGCGACGGGGATGGGGAATCGGGCGAAACCGCGATTGCCCCCCCGACGGCCAAAACCGCCCCCCTGATGGGCACCTCCAACTTGGTGCGGGTGGACCTGCCCAAACTCGACGAACTGATGCGGATGGTGGGAGAATTGGTGATCACCCGAGCCCGGCTCGACGAAAATTTGAAACACCTGCCCGCCAGCGTCCCGGCGGCCCGACGGCGCACCCTGCAAGAGATCGCCCTCACCCTGGAGCGGCAACTGCGGGATTTGCGCCAGGGGGTGATGCAGGTGCGGCTCGTGCCCATCGGCGAAATTTTCGCCAGGATGCAGTTCGCGGTCCGGGACTTGATGCGAGTCACCGGCAAACAGGTAGCCTTGGACATCAGCGGCCAGGAAACCGAAATCGATAAATTCGTGGTGGAGCGGATGATGGACCCCCTGCTGCACCTGGTTCGCAACGCGGTCAGCCACGGCATCGAGTCCCCCGAAGAACGGGTCGAAGCTGGAAAACCCGCCGAAGGCCGGGTCGCCCTGCGGGCTTCGACGGCGGGGGAAATGGTGACAGTGGAGATCGAAGACGACGGCCGGGGGATCGATATCCGGCGGGTGTTCGAGCGGGGACGGCAACTGGGGCTCATCTCCGAACCGGCCGAAATTTTCGACCCGGACAACGCCGACGCCCAAACCATTTTGGACCTGCTGTGTTCCCCCGGATTTTCCACCCGGGAAGAGGCCGACCTCGCCAGCGGCCGGGGGGTGGGGATGGCGATCGTCAAAACCACCGTCCAGGAACTCGGCGGGGTGGTGACGTTCACGACCCGGCCCGGAAATGGGACCCATTTCACCATCCATTTACCCCTGACCCTAGCGATTACCGACGCTTTGATCGTGCGGGTGTGCAACCAAACTTTTGCCATCCCCCAATCCTCCGTGCGGGAGGTGATGGATATCGAAAAATCGGCGATCATCCGCCTCGAAGGTCACGAAATTATTTCTTATCGGGGTCAAATTGTACCGCTCAACTATTTGGAGCGCCTGTTCAACTGCGTTTCGGATTCAGAAACGGTTCCGGAAAAACTGACGATTGTGGCGATCGGCAACGGCGTCAGTTCCGCCGGACTGGTGGTGAATCGGATCGTGGGGTTGCGAGAAATCGTCGTCCGACCCCTGACCGACCCCTTCGTCCAGAGTCCGGGAATCGCCGGGGCGACCGAACTCGGCGACGGGCGGGCGGTTTTGATTTTAGATGTCGTCGCCCTGATCCGCAGCCAAAACCAAGCCCATTTATCGGCCCGTAATTACTATCAAAATCGGCGTCCGGCTCCGAATTGAGAAACCCGGTCGAATTCGATTTGAAGTTCGCGCCGTCGCGTTGAATTCTCCCTGTCATTCTTATGGTTAACTCGTCAGATCGTTCCCAACCTTTTATTCTGTTTGAACTCGATCGCACGACCTACGGCGTTCCGTCGGAAACGGTCTTGCAGATGGAAATGGTCGAGCAGATCACCCCAGTTCCCAACGTGCCGCCCTTCGTGGAAGGGGTGGTGTTTTCCCGGGGCCAAGTCATTCCCGCGATCGATTTGAGGGTGCGATTCGGATTTGAAAAAATCCCCTACAACCTGCGGACGCGGCTGATCGTGATTCACTCCGAACATCGCACGGTGGGTTTCATCGTGGATACGGCCCGGGAGTTCGTCAACATCCTCGACGGCGCCATCCAACCGCCTCCGGAGGGGATTTCCAGTTTAAGCGGCAAATATTTAGCCGGCATCGCCACCTTGGGGGAGCGGGTGATTTTGATCCTCAATATCGACGAACTGCTGACCCTGCCGGAATTGGTATCTTGAAGCGGCTCGATTCTCCACCATCCCCCATCGCACATCCATCCATCCAGCACGAGAAAGGTTGATTTAAAAATGGGCAAAAAACAGCAAAAAAACAATCGTAACGGTTCCGTCGGGACGGGCGATCGCCAAACCTCACGATTAGATATCACAGCCATCCGCGGCCAAATTGATCGCCTCAATCAGGCATCCGTCAAAATTGCCGACATCGCCCGCCAAGTCTCGGAAGGGGCCCAATCCCAACTGCAACTGCTCGATCGCAGTTGTGGCAACGTCGGGGGGATGACCACTTCCCTCAACGATACAGCCGCCCAGACCGAATCCGTCGCCAGTTCCACGGAAGAATTGGTGTCCTCCGTCAACGAAATGGCCGCCTCCATCGAACAGGTCTCCGCCAGCAGCGCCGCCCTGGCCACCGCCGTCCGGCAGACCGCCATCTCCATCGCCGAGAGCAGCAGCACCACGGCAAAAGTAGCCGAAACCGCCCAAGAAATGGCGACCTCGGCCACCCAAGTCACCGCCTCCATGACCCAGATGGCCGCCTCCATCAAAAGCGTCAGCCTCGACACCGAAAACCTGACCACATCGGTGAACGAGACCGCCGCCTCCATGGAAGAGATGACCAGCTCCATCGGCGGCGTGGCGCAAAATGCCGACGACCTCACCGCCGCGGCCGAAGAAACCAGCGCCTCCATCAACGAGATGGCCGCCTCCATCGAACAGGTCTCCGCCACCGTCGAAAATTTAGCCGCCACCGTCGAACAGGTGTCCACCTCGATGGAAGAGATCGCCCAGTCCGTCCAGGGCGTAGCCCAGAACAGCGATCGCATCACCGCAGTCGCCAGCGACGCGGCCACCAGCGCCGAACAGCTTGATCGCTCCATCCGCTCCATCGGCACCCTCACCCAGCGGGCCAACGAGATCGCCCGGGGTGTGGCCCTCGACGCCGACAAAGGGGGCAAAACCATCGAAAAAAGCATCCTCGGCCTGGGGCGGGTGCGGGATTCGATGGTCAAATCCGCCGACGTGATCCGGGACATGGGCAAGCGCACCGACGAGATCGGCAGCATCGTCGATACCATCAACCTGATCTCCGAACGCACCAACCTCCTGTCCCTGAACGCCTCCATCGAAGCGGCCCGAGCCGGGGAGGCCGGACGGGGGTTCGCGGTGGTGGCCGAAGAAATTCGCAACCTCGCCGACCGCGCGGCCCAGGCCACCTCCGACATTTCCACCATCATCAAAGGGTTACAGTCGGTGGTCCGGGATGCCGTGAGTACCTCCAACGACGGACTCCGCATGGCCGAAGATAGCGGGAGCCAAGCCGAAGACGCCCTGGCAAGCCTGCGGCAAATTCTGGGGGGCGTGGAACAGATCACCCAACTGATCGCCCAGATCGCCGGCGCCTCCGACGAACAACTTGCGGCCGGCCAAACGGTCGTCAACGCCATCAACACCACCGCCGACCAGTCCAAAGAGGTCGCCCGCGCCACCAAAGAGCAGGCGAAGACGACCCAGGGCGTCGTCCAGTCCACCCGCCATATGCGCCAAATTTCCCAGCAAGTCACCCAGGCGATGGGGGAACAGGCTCGGGCGGCTCGGGATGTGATCAAAGCGGCCCAAAATACCAACAACCTCGCCGGACAGGTTCGCAAGGCGACGTTTGAACAGAGTAAGGGAGCCGAGCAAATCATGCAGGCGGTGGAATCCATGCGCCGGGGCGTCGTCACCACCTCCCGGGCGATCGCGGAACAGTCCACGGCGGGGGATCAAATTTCCCAGGAAGCGGAGCGACTCTCCCAGATGGTGACGGGCATCACCCGGTCGATGAAAGAACAATCGACCAACGCCAACCAAATCACGGAAGCGGTTCAAAATATGCAATCTCAGTCCGAGCAACTGGCCAAGGCGATGGCCGAACAGGCCCGGGCGGTGCAGGACATGAATACGGCCACCCGCAGCATCGCCAAACAGGTGGCGACGATCCGAACGTCGAATCTGGAACATTCGGGCATTTCCGCCGAACTGCTGGCCGGCCTGGAAAGTATCCGAGAGATCGCCGATCGCAACGCGCAGGGGGTGCAACAGACCTTGGAGGCGACGGCGAAGTTGACCGCCCAAGCCCAAGCCCTCACCGCCATCGTCGATCGCGCCTGAGGGGGATGTGGGGCGTGGGGAAAGTGAAAAGTCACCCATTCAAAAATTCCCTATTCCCTATTCCCTATTCCCTATTCCCTATTTCTGGAACCAACCGATGACCATCAGTATTTTTACCACCGACAACCGTTTGATCGTGCGATCTTGGGACTCCCGACTGGCGGCAATGACCGGACGCCGGGGAGAAGAGGTGTACGGTTTGTCCCTGGGGGAATTGATCCCCGACCTGGAATCCCGGGGCCTGCTGCAACGCTTCTGGCAGGTTTTGGAAACGGGGGCGATCGAAACCCTAGCCCCGGCCTTGCACCACTATCTGATCCCCTGTGCGCCCAGTTCTCCTTCCCCTTACTTCGACCAGATGCAGCAGCGGGTGACGATCGCGCCGCTGCGGGAACAAGACGACATCGTGGGGTTGGTGATCACCCTGGAAGACGTCACCGAGCGTATGTCGCGGGAGCGGGAGCGGGAATTGGCCCGAGACCCCCACTCCGCCGCCTCCGAAGCCCCCCAAACCCCCGAATCCTACCGACCCCTGCTCGAAGATCTCCAGGACCGGCAGTGGCAAATTCGCGCCCGGGCGGTCGAACACCTGGCCAAGTGCGACACGCCGGAGGTGAACGCCGAACTCTTGGAACTCCTGCGCCGGCAGCACCGGAATCCCGGCATCCTCAACAGCGTCTTGCAGGTGCTCGCCCTCAGCAAGGTGGATACGATCCCGGTGCTGATCGAGTGTTTGGGGGACGAAGATGCCGAGTTGCGGATTTACGTGGCTCAAATTCTCGGCAAGCGGCCCGACCCCCGCGCCATTCCCCCCCTGATGGCGCTGTTGGACGATCCCGACCCGAACGTCCGCTACCACGCGATCGAGAGTTTGGGGCGGCTGCGGGCCGTCGCAGCGGTCGATCGCCTGATTCAGATCGCCGAGTCCGAGGACTTTTTCCTAGCCTTTCCCGCCCTGGACGCCCTGATGCAGATGGCCGACGCCAAACTCACCCCCCACCTGGTCCCCCTGCTGCAAAAGACCCTCAACTGGCAGTTGCGCCGGGAGGCCGTGGACAACCTGACCCTGGCGGACGACCCGGAACTGATCCGCAGCCTGCTGCGGCTGATGCGGGAGCAGCACCGCAACCCCGGCGTCCTCAACGCCACCCTGCAAATCCTCGCCCTCAGCAACGTCGATCCGGTGCCGGCCCTGACGGAATGCCTGAAAGACCCCGACCCCGACCTGCGGATCTATACGGCCCTGGCGTTGGGAGAGCGCCACGACCCCCGGGCTATCGAACCCCTGATCGAGTTGCTCGGCGATGCCGACGTCAACGTCCGCTATCACGCCATCGAGAGCTTGGGGCAACTCCGCGCCCGGGAGGCGGTGGACGCTTTGGTGGATATTGCCCGGTCGGGGGACTTTTTTCTGGCTTTTCCGGCGATCGAGAGTTTGGTCCGCATCGGCGACGCCAGCATCGTCCCCCGGCTGCTGCCCCTGCTGGAGGACGATTTGCTGAGTCTGCCCGTCATCGAGGCCTTCGGAAAGTTGGGGGACGCCGACGCGATCGCCCCCCTGACGGCCCAACTCAACCGCCCCGATCCCCCCGTCCGGGAGATCGTCGGGGGCATCACGTCGATCTACGGCCACTACGAACAACTCGGAGAGGGGACTCACGTCGCCGACCTGGCCCGTCAAACCCTCGAGCCGGCCGGGATCGAAAACCTGTTGCGGGCGGTCAGGCAGACGTCGGAACCCCCGGAGCAATTGGAGGGGTTGGTCTTGATGTTGGGGTGGCTGGAAGGGGAGGCGGTGGAGCGCACCCTCTGCGAACTCCTGGGCTGTGCGGAAGTGCGCGATCGCGTCGTCGAGGCTCTGGTGCGCTACGGCCCCCGGGTGGCTCCCCTGCTGATCCCCCAGTTGGACGCGGTTGAATTGGAAACCCGCAAGGCGGCGGTGACGATTTTGGGGCGGGTCGGCAGCACCCGGGCGGTTCCCCCCCTGACCTCCCTGTTGGGCAACGCGGAGCCGGAATTGGTGATGGCCACCACCGCGGCCCTGGCCCAAATCGGCGACGGGCGGGCCTACGAAGCGCTGTTGGCGCTGTTGGGACACCCGGACTCGGCCGTGCGCCTGGGGGCGATCGCGGCCCTCAATTCCCTCGGACATCCGGCCATGCCGGAACACATCTGCGATCGCCTCGCCGACCCCGATCCCCACGTGCGGGAGTCGGCGGTGAAAATTGCCGGGTACTTCGCCTTTGAAAACTGCGTCGATCGCCTGTTGGAGCGCACCCGCGACCCGGTGGAGCGGGTGGCCCGGGCGGCGGTGGAACACCTGCCCTATTTGGAAGACGTGCGGGTGCTCCCCACCCTGGTGGAGGCAATCAGGGGGGCGGCGGCGGGGCTGCGGGCGGCGGCGGCTCACTCGATGGGCGAATTGGAAGATACCCGCACCCTGGACCACCTGTTGCGGGCCCTGGAAGACCCAGACCACTGGGTGCGCTACCAGGCCGCCCGGGCGATCGGCCGCTACGATTACTATCTGATCGACACCCTGGAGGGGATCGAGATCCCGGACTCCACCCCTCACGCCCCCTCCGACGGCGAGACCGACCTGGCGGAGCGGGCCTTCGCCTCCCTCGAACAGTTGGCCGACGGCGACCCGGCCCACCCCGTCCGGGCCGCGGCTACGGAGTCCCTGGGGCGGATCGGCGGGGTGAGGGCGACGCCGATCCTGGCCCGGTTGGCCGATACGGACGACCCGGAGGGGGATGTCGCCCGGGCGGCGCTCCGGGCTTTGGGGCGCATCAACCGCGCCCAGGCCGTGCCTCCCCTGCTGACGGCCCTGAATTCTCCCGACCCCGAACGGCGTCTGGATGCCCTCCACGCCTTCCGGGAACGGGGCGGCGAGGAGGCGGGGGTCGCCCTGCAGTGGATGGCCGCGGCCGACCCGGAGGAGCGGGTGGTGGCCGCGGCGATCGAGTCCCTCTCCCGCATCGCAACGCCGGAGGCGATTTCGGCCCTGCTGGAGTTGACGGTCGATCCGAGTATCCGCGAAACTTGTCTTGATGCCCTGGTGACGCGGAATTGTCCGCAACGTCTGCAAGGCGAGTACATCGAATTGATTGCCGAAGGGCTGCGCCACGTCCATCCCGGCGTCCGCTGTTCGGTGGTGGAAGTGCTCAAGCGGCTCAAGCATCCCCAAGCCTCCGAATGTCTGATCGAAGCCCTCGGCGACTCTGATCAAAACGTGCGTCTGGCCGCCGTGAATGCCTTGGTTTACCTGGGAAATCGCACCTGCGAAGCGCAACTGGCCCGACTCGCCCGCTCCGACCCCTCCCCTGCGGTCCGTCGCGTCGCCCACCGGGGGTTGCACTCTTGAGCAACAGTTGGTCGAAATTGTAAATCCTCGCAATTCTTTCGACAACACTATGAGACAAGGCAGACCCGGAGTACATTTCTCCCCATCGGAGATAGGTTTTTCTGTCTTCCTAATTGTGATTAAGGTGAGACATGACATTTCGTCCCAACTCTCTCGAACTCCCCGAAAGCACCTTCGTGATTTTGCGGGATCTGATTCACGAAAAAACGGGTTTATATTACGAATCCGGCAAGCGCGACCTGTTGGCGGACAAGCTTTATCCGCGAATTTTTGAGTGGAATTTTGACTCGTTTTTGGATTACTACTACCTGTTAAAATATGATGAGAATGCGGCGGATGAATGGGTCAATTTGATGGATGCTCTGACGGTTTCTGAAACGTTCTTTTGGCGCGAATTTGACCAGGTTGATGCCCTGGTCAATGTCCTGCTGCCTCGATATGTCAAGGATGTTTTGGGGGGAAATTTGGGGTGGGGCAATGCGGGGATGGCTCGACCCATTCAGATCTGGAGCGCAGCCTGTTCGAGCGGCGAGGAACCGATCTCCATTGCCATAGCCCTCCAGGAGGCCGGGTGGTTTCACCGGATACCCATCCGCATCTACGGCAGCGACGCCTCGCCGCGGGCGATCGCCAAGGCCCGGGCTGGACTGTACCGGGAATATTCGTTTCGATCGCTCTCCCCCTCACTCCGACGCAAGTATTTCGTCCCGGACGGACACAATTGGAGAATTGTTCCGGAAATTCACGATCGCATCCGCTGGAAAGTTGCCAACCTGCGATCGCCAGATGACCTGACATTTATCGACCGCGCCCATTTTATCTTTTGTCGCAATGTGTTTATCTACTTTTCGGATTCGTCCATTCGGAAAACGGCAAAAACGTTATACGAAAAATTATCCGCACCGGGCTATTTGTTTCTGAGTTCCTCCGAATCTCTGTTGCAGCTCGAAACCGATTTCCAGTTGCTAGAGATCGACGGCGCCTTCCTCTACGTCAAGTCATCCTGAGTCCTGTCAATTCCGATGGAGTATCCTAAAACTATGAAAAATATTATCCGCGTTTTGATCGTCGATGATTCCGCCTACGTCCGCAAAGTGATCCGGCAGATGCTCTCCCGCAGCCCCTTTATCGAGGTGGTGGGGGTCGCCCACGACGGGGAAGAAGCCCTGGAAAAAATCGAACAACTCGGCGACCGCGTCGATGTGGTGACACTGGACCTGTTGATGCCCAAAATGGACGGCGTGGAGTTCCTTCACCGACAAATGGCCCGCCGTCCCCTGCCCGCGATCGTGGTCAGCATCGCCAACGAGGGGGGAGAAATGGTGCTCTCGGCCCTGGATGCCGGGGCGGTGGATTTCGTCCACAAACCCACGGCTTTGGCGACGGAAAAAATGTTCGACATTGGCGAAGAATTGATCGCCAAGGTGAAAACCGCCGCCAGCGTCCCCATCCACTGCCTCCCCGTCCTCAACGAGAGTTCGCCCGTCGCGCCTCCCGGCCAGGTTCTCAGTTCCGGACAGGTGGAATTGGTGGCGATCGGAATTTCCACCGGCGGCCCCCAGGCCCTCGCGTTCCTGATCCCCCAGTTGCCGGCTAATTTTCCTGTCCCTGTGACCGTCGTCCTGCATATGCCCGTCGGCTACACCAAAATGTACGCCCAGCGGTTGGACCACCTCTGCGCCCTCCGCGTCAAAGAAGCCCGGGCGGGGGATTTGGTCGTCCCCGGGGAAGTGTTGGTCGCCCCGGCCGGTCGCCATCTGGCGTTCCAACGCCGGCTCGACGGGAGCGTTGACGTCGTCTTGCAGGCGAAACCCTTCGACCTGCCCCACCGCCCCTCGGTGGACGTGATGTTTCAGTCGGCGGCGCAGGTGTACGGCGATCGCGTTTTGGGCGTCGTCATGACGGGGATGGGATCCGACGGCAAACAGGGTGCGGCCTGGGTCAAGTCCCACGGGGGGACGATTTTCACCGAGGCGGAGGAAACCTGCGTGGTCTACGGAATGCCGCGATCTGTGGTGGAGGCTGGTTTGAGCGATCGCAGCGTCCCCTTGAACGAAATGGCCTTGGCCATTCTGGAGTCTCTTTAAATCCTGTACGTTGAAATTCTGCGAGGTCTCGTGATGCTGCTGACGCAAAAACAAGAAGATGCCCTCGTCGGGTTCATGAACCTGATTCTCTCCCGGCGGACGGCGACGGCTCTTTCCGACTTGATTCAATCTCCCGTCGTCCTGGAAGTTTCGGGGATCTCCCTCTATCCCCTCAGCAAATGTGCGGCCGAATTTACCGACACCTTGAAAAATGATGTAGCCAGCATCCACCAAACTCTGTCCGGCCCCCACCCCGGCGATTGTCTGATGCTCCTCGATTATTACGTGGCGGTGATGCTCACCAATTTGCTGTGCAAACGTTTGGGACAACCCATCGTACAGCTCAATGTTTCGGCCTGTGAAGTGCTCACCGAAATGGGGAATATTTTGTTGGGCAGTTTCGTGCGGATTTTGGGGAATCTCATGGGCGGCTCTATCACCATTTCCGACCAACTTTTTTCCATTGACCCCTTCGATGAGTTGGTCAATTCCCTGATCGTTGAACATGATGAAATCCGCTACGTCCTGATCGTCGATCTCACGTTTCTCCTCTGCGATAATTCCGTCCCCGGACATTTGCTGTTCGTTTCCGGAGTCATGCCCCTCTCCTGCGCGATCCGGGGCATCGAAGCGTTGGGAAATTTGGCGGGTTCCAAATCTTGGCGGTAGGCAACTTTTCGCCCGGCTGTTGGCGATCGCGATCGCACCGCACCCCGGACTACAGGGCTGTTTCATTTTCCCCCGAAAAATGGCGTTGGCCGGACACAGGGGCGACCGGGGCAGAGGGGAAATTTTTGGGAATCAAGCCGACAGACATTTGATATTACCTTTGTCGCCGCTCGGCGTCTTTTTTGAAGGGGATAAATCCGCCCTGGAATTGGCGTGGCAGGCGTTGCAAGCGATCACCATCGATGGGAAACCCTCCCTCCCCGCCCGAGTCCAGTATCGGCTGCTGGCGGAGGATTCTCAGTACATTTTATAGCAGTGCGCGCTCCTATAGTTATAGCGCTGCGCGCGGGTGTAGGGTGTAGGGTGTAGGGTGTAGGGGCTAGAAATCGCCAAGACACATGGAAGTTT
>NZ_JAYFER010000171.1:0-17872 GCF_055795065.1 Lyngbya sp. CCY1209 | reverse complement strand
GCAACTCCCAGCATATGGAAGGGGTGCATCAGGATGTTGTGCTCGGCTTGGAACACCAACATGAAGTTGAAGGTTCCGGAGATACCCAGGGGCATCCCGTCGGAGAAGGAACCCTGTCCGATGGGGTAGATCAGGAAGACTGCGGTCGCAGCACTCAGGGGAGCGCTGTAGGCGACGCAGATCCAGGGACGCATACCCAAACGGTAGCTCAACTCCCACTGACGACCCATGTAGCAGCAGATGCCGATGAAGAAGTGGAAGATGATCAACTGGTAGGGACCGCCGTTGTAGAGCCACTCATCCAAGCTGGCCGCTTCCCAGATCGGGTAGAAGTGCAGGCCGATCGCGTTGGAGGAAGGAACAACAGCACCGGAGATGATGTTGTTGCCGTACAACAGAGAACCGGCGACGGGTTCGCGGATACCGTCGATATCCACGGGAGGGGCCGCGACGAACGCGATGATGTAGCAGACGGTCGCGGTCAGCAGGGTGGGGATCATCAGCACGCCGAACCAGCCCACATAGAGGCGGTTGTTGGTGGAGGTGACCCAACTGCAAAACCGTTCCCACAGATTACCGCTTTCGCGTTGCTGTAAGGTGGTTGTCATGACAATTATGATTGCGTAATTGAATTTTCAAGGTACGGGGTAGCCTTATGGCTGCCTTAAAAGAAGCTTATCAGAAATAACATGGGGTGTGTCGTTTTGTAAAGATATTGTAACAAAAGATTTTCAAAACACATTCATAATATTTTCTTATAAATGTAGCCGAGAAACTCAGGAGCAAGCCGCCGAAGGAAAATGTCCCAAATTTTGAAGATCAGCCAATGTCGCTACCCCGGCGAGCGAGTCTGACCTTTCCGCCTCTCCAATGTAAAAATTGATTCACCGACCCTTTCTCTCAATCGGCAATCAGCATCGACCGAATCAGGCCAAAGCGGGTCAGTCTCTTGTCATCCGGCGGGTCGTCTTTACCGGTTGGTCATCAATGGACGGCATCTACAATTCTGCCTTCACCTACACCCAATCGCAGAGGTTTTTTATGTTATTTGATTTCAAAAAAATCCAATCCAAAATGTTGATGGGCTACAGTATTCCCGCCGCCCTATTTATTCTTTTGGGTGGCATTTCGTTCCTGAGCATAAACCAAATATCCGGCGTTTTTTCTCAAGTAGAAGAAAATCAACAGTCGAAGGCAACCAGCGAATCAATGTCTCTGGGATTTGCCCGAATGGTGTCCGCTTTTCGCGGGTACATGATCTTTGGGACGCAAGAACTGGTCAATGAATATGAAAATGGAGAAGATACATTTCGGAGGGCAGTCGAAGAAGTGGACGACCTCTATTTATTACTGGAAGAAGAACAAACGGAGCGACTGCAAGAAATGATTTTACTACAGGAGCAGTGGACTCAATGGAGTCGAAGGCCTTTGAGTCTGGCTCGGGAGGGACAGCTAGAGGAAGCCCTTCAAATCGTCCGTCGAGAAGAAGGAAAAGATTTTGTCGATCGCTTCCGGGAATTGAGCGTGGAATTTAATCAAGCTCAAGACCAGCAGTTAACCGCATCCACTGATCGCGCCAGGAGAGCGATCGACTGGCTCAGTTGGATGATTTTTATCGGCACGATTTTGTGCCTTGTGTCCGCCCTCGCCGCCGCGTTCTTAATTTCGTCAAGTATCACGAGAACCCTCAATCAGACGGCAACCATCATCGCCTCTTCCGCCAGCCAGATGGCTTCGACGGTGGAGGAACAGGAGCGAATTATCAGCCAGCAAGCCGCCTCCGTCAATCAAACCACCGCTTCCATGAACGAGTTGGGTGCCTCCTCCAAAACCACCGCCGAACAGGCTGAGTCTTCCGCATCCGGCGCCCGCCAAGTTTTGGAGTTGGCTGAATCGTCTTCAGCCGGCGCCCGCCAAGTTTTGAACCTGGCCGAAGACGGGATAAAAATCGTCGATCAAACCCTGGACGGAATGTCCGTCCTCAAAGAAAAAGTCGGCGCGATCGCCCAACAAATTACCCGCCTGAGCGAACAAACCGAACAGATCGGCAGTATCACCAACCTCGTCAGCGACCTCGCAAACCAGACCAATATGTTAGCCCTCAACGCCGCCGTCGAAGCCGTCCGCGCCGGAGAACACGGCAAGGGATTCGGCGTCGTCGCCTCGGAAATTCGCAAGTTAGCGGATGAAAGTAAAAAATCCACCGAAAAAATTAATTCCCTCATCATCGGCATCCAAACGGCTATCAATTCCACGGTTATGGTGACGGAAGAAGGAACCAAAACTGCAGACACGGGAATCAATCTTTCCCAGGAGACGGCCGCGGCATTCACCAACGTCGCCAAGGCGATCGAAGAGGTAATTTTGGGGAACCAGCAGACCTCTTTAAATGCCATCAACGATATCGTATTGAACGCCCAACAAATCTCCCTGAGCTCCCAACAGCAAGCCCGGGCGATCGAGCAAGTTGTGGAGGCGATGAACACCTTGAATCAGGTGGCGAACCAGACGACATCGGGCATCGCCCAAACCAAAATTGGTATTCAACAGTTGAACGAGACGGCCCAGGATCTCAAAGCGATCGTCTGAAATCTCCCGCCTTTTGTACTTTTTCGCCCGAAAAACTGATGGAAAATTTGTTCGATTTGCCGCCGGAACTCCCACCTCGGGAGTTGTTTGAATCCCTCGTCGATCGCGATCGCATCCGCATCGAACGCATCCTCTCCACCGGACAATCCACGCCCCCCGGTCAGTGGTACGATCAAGATCGGGATGAGTGGGTCGTTTTGCTGCAAGGAAATGCCACCCTCTCCTATTTTGACGGTTCCACGGTGACGCTGCGATCGGGGGACTATCTTTTGATTCCGGCCCACCAAAAACACCGCGTTGAGTCCACCAGTGCCGATCCCCCCTGCATTTGGCTGGCCGTCCACTGGGTCAATTGAGAGAAGGTTGCGATAAAATGGAGCTATTCGTGCCCGAGCCAGCTTATCGATCGGCTCCCGATCGGCTCCCGACCCGAACCCGCGATTCGCGAAGCGCACCGATCGCAGCTCAGATCAATTGTGGAAAATTTGGTGATTCTCAATCTGTGATGGATGCATAATTTTGAGGCAAAAAAAATTAACTCGTCAGATCATTTGACCCGATTTTGCCTCTCATTTCTATCGCGGTTGTGCCGATTTTGACTGGCTATAATCGCCAATATTCATAAACCCTTGGAAACTGCCACGACCATCACACAAAATTATGGCTATTAATTATGTCCTGGAATTATCGCCGACTGCAACAACGATTGGCCGCACACAACTGGAAAGAAGCGGATTTGGAAACCCGACGTTTGATGTTGGCGATCGCGGAAGCGGACCGGCGAGAAGAACAGTTGCTCACCCAACACGACCTCGAAAATTTCTCCTGCAAGGCGTTGAAAAATATCGATAAATTATGGAGGGCTTACAGCCAAGGAAATTTCGGATTTACTGTCGTTTATAAACTCTACCGCCAAGCCGGGGGAGATTACTCCAAACTCGCTGAAATGGTGGGTTGGCGGGAGGGAGATAAATGGCTGGTCTACGACGAGTTGAATTTCACCATCGACGCCCCCCCCGGACATCTGCCCGTCGCCTGGTTGGTCCCCGTCAAATTTGACATCTATTGGTCTACCCGTTTCGCCGGCCCTGCTTGGCGACTATTGTTGACTCGAATTCAAAAATGTTTTTACACTCAAAATCGCTGAGGGTTTTGGGGGTTGACAACGGGGGATGGGAAATTGTATAATTGATGTCGATGAGGAAGAACTGGGCATCGAATTGATTTTTTGTTCAACCCAGCGAAAACCGACCTGAAATCATCCCCGATCGCGGGCTGCAGCCGCCGTCTGGAAAAACTCGGCATACTGCAAATGTCCCCCCGGAAACGCCACGTTCAGCATCAGCGGATCGTCGGTATCGCGGGGATCGCCGGGTCCCTCGACGACCCGAGCATTTCCCTGTTCATCGGCATCTAATTTCAGGGATTTGCGGTTTTTCACCTCGCCCCGGGAACTATCGACGTAAACGATAATATTGCCCGTATCGAACGCCCGTCCGATTGACTGAATCAGCAGCAAGAAATTGCGATCGCTCCCCCCCCGCCACGCTTCCAACTTGCCCTCAACTTCCTCAACTTGACTATTCACCGTATCGCCCACACCCACCATCAGCGGCATCTGTTCCGGGTCGAAATTCGCCTTTACCAACGCCAACAATTCATCAATCGTTCGCGGCGCTTCTCGCGCATTAAAATCCTCGCCCAGGGGATAGGTTCCCGTCCGTTGAAAATAGTAACGATTCAGCAACACCAAAACCCCGGCTTCCTTGATCGCCCCCCGCACCATGAACTGAAAATCCGTCGTCCCCGAATCCCCCGCTTTCGCCCTGCGGAGAATTTCAAAACCCCGTTCGTCCCGGCCCAAATTGGGGGCGTAGTGGACGAAAAATGAATCGTCCAAACCCTCTGTTTTCGCCATTTCCAACAATTCCTCCATCAACCCGTGCATTTCTTCCTGCAATTGGGCGTAACGTTCGGGTTGATCGTGGAGGCGATCGTAAAACGAGTTTAAATTTGCCGTGGGAGAAACCTTGTTATCCAAAACCGAAGCATCGATGCAGGTCGCCACTTCGTCGGGGGGTACAAGAGCGGGGTGGCGATCGCAAAATTGTTGCAAACGATCGCGGATGCGATGGGGGACCGCCGCCAGAAAATCCAACTCCGCATCGCTGACGCCGGGGTGAGAAACCTCCCCGTTTCGATCTTGCCACTGGACCCCGCCGCCGGCCAAACCAGGGAGGTACATCTCCCGTTTCCGAGCCAAATCGCGATCGCCGATCGCCCGTTCGATGATGCCATTCACGCCGCGAGTCCCGATGTGTTCGCCGTTCGTCAAAACGTAAAAATGGCCGTCAAAATGGCGGCTCGCATGAACGTAATCCAAACTGATAATCCGCTGCAGGGGATCTTTCACCAACCCCATGCAAACGCCATCCAAATCCTGGACGATCAAGACATTCTCAGTTTCGATCAGAACCCGGGCGAAGGCGTCGTGATCCAGGGACAGACGCTGTTCGTGAAGGCGGATTTCGGGGGAAGCGGTCATAATAATAAAATTTGAACTTCGTGGGACTAAGTGGCCCGGTCGCCAACCCAACTATACCGCCCGGTTGAGGGAAAAGGCAAAAGCCGGGGCGGGGGATATCCAGTCGATCCAGCCTTCCAACCGCCGATCGCCCGCTCCTTTCCCCGATTCCCTAATACCGACTCCCGATTCCCGCCAACTATCAATGGGAGGGTAAACTAGAATAATTATCTATATTCAGGTGGGGCAGTTGAGGCTGTTCTCGAGTGGCACCCGATCGTAAGGAAGGAGTTGTGATGCAGCGGAAGAATCCAGTCGGCTTGGCGTTAATGTCCGGAAGCAGTATTATCCTTTCAGCGTTCCTGCTGTCGGTCGATGTCGCCCGGAGTCAGCCGAGTCCCGGCGAAGTCACCCCGGCGGAGATCGAGCGGTTGGAAAACGAACTGCGCCTGCAAGAACAGGTCCAGGCGGAGGCGAACCGGATTTTCAGCCGCACCATGACGCTGTTCAACCTGTTGCTGGGGGTTCTGGCCCTGCTGTTAATTTCCGCGATCGCGGCGCTGTGGATTTTGCGGCGATCGGTGATCCGGGAAGTCACGGGGATCGTGGAAGCCCACCTCAACGAACTCGGCGACCTGGAAAATCAAATCGCCAGCGGCAACCAGAAGGTGCGGAGTTTGATGGACAGCACCGAAGCCCTGGCCGGAGATTTGAACGTCCAGGCTAAAGACTTTGAAGCGAATCTGGGAAGCCGGCGTCGGGAACTCGACACGATGTATGAGGCCGTGGTGGAGTCGCGGGAACAGACATTAGCCCAATTTGAACAACAGATCCGGGGGTTGCGGGAGGCGCGGGAACACCTCGAACAGGAGTTGAGCACCCAGATGTCCCAACTCAAGCAACAGGTGGACGAACAGGGAAATTTGGCGCAGCAGGATTTGCGGCAACTCGTCGCCAATTTGGAAAACCAATTTTCCCTGATCCAAAACGACTTGGGAGAAAAGCGCAACGGGTTGGTGCAGAAATTGGATGAATCCGCCAATCAGTTGTCGGGCGAATTGTCGGATTTGCACAGTCAAGCGCGGCGGGAACAGCAAGAAATTCTGGAGAATTTGCAACGGTTGGGGGCGGAATCGACTCGGGGACTCTCTTCGGTGCAGGATGATGTCCAGCAGCAGAAAGATGCGGTTTTGTTGAAATTGAAAGGTTCGGAAACGGAGTTCGCCACCCAGCTTTCCCAGTTGCAGCAGGAAGTCAGAAAACAGCGGGATCTGGTGTTGCAGAACCTCAGCCAGATGGAATCGGAGTTCGCGCCGCAACTCTCCGACATCCGCGACAAGGCCGAACGGGAAGCCCAGAAGAAGGTGGAAGTCGCCCTGCAGGATTTGGAACAGTTGGGGGAGACCCTGGCGACGCAACTGGCCGATGCCCAGGTGAAGATTCAAGATCGCATCCGGGAGAAATTTCAATCTCTCAAACAGCTCGAAGGCGAGTTCGCGTCCCAGGTGACGGAGGCCCAGACGGGGATTCAAAGCCAGAAAGAGCGAGTGTTGCAGGAGTTGGAAAAATTGCAAACCGACGTGGGGAATCAACTGGCTGGGTTGAAGACGGAAATCCGCGATCGCAAAGATGGCACCTTTCAAAAGTTGGATCGGTTTGAAAGTACCCTCGCCGAACAATTGAACACCCTTCAATCCGACGCGACCGGGGAAAAAGATCGGGTGGTGCAGAAGTTGATGTCGATTTATTCCGAGACGCAAACTCAGAAGGACGATATCTTGAGTCAGTTGGGGCAGTTGCAGGGTGAAGCCCAGGCGGAAAAAGAGCGGATTTTGAAGCAATTGTCGGAGATTTCTCCGACCTTTATCGCCGAATCCGCGATCGCGGAAGTCCTGCACAAGGTGGAGGCGGTTTCCGAACAGTTGGAACGGCTGAAATCGGGCAATCCGGAATTGTTTATGACGGCGGATGATTACGTCCACCAGGGCAACGCCTATTTTGCCAAGGGGGAATTTGAACGGGCGTTGGATACGTTTAATCGGGTGGTGGCTTTGAAGCCGGACGACTATCGGGCTTGGCTGAATCAGGGGATGGCCCTGAGTCGGCTGAAGCGGTTGCCGGATGCGATCGCCTCCTACGATCGCGCGCTAGAATTGAATCCCGACTACCACCAGGCCTGGGTGGATCGCGGCGTAGCCCTCGGGAAGTTGCAGCGGCACCCGGAGGCCTTTGAATCCTTTGATCGCGCCGTCAAGGTGCGCCCGGAGGACGCGGTGGCTTGGCTGAACCGGGGCATGGCTTTGGACGTGATCGACCGCTACGAAGATGCGGTGGAGTCCTTTGAACGGGCGGTACAGTTGGATTCTAACCTCGCCAAGGCCTGGAACTATCGGGGATATACGTTATTAAAGTTAGAACGGGATAAAGACGCGATCGACAGCTTCAAAAAGGCCCTGGAGGCGCAGCCCGATTATGCCGATGCGTGCTACAATTTGGCGATGGCCTACGCGATCGATCGCCAGACGGATTTGGCGACGGAATGTCTGGAACGGGCGATCGATTTGAACCCCCGATATTGGAAAGAAGCCCGCACCGATCCCAACCTGGAACGGATCGCCCGCCGGTTGCGATCGCAGACCTGAGAACCCGGTGGGGGGAAACCAGGTGTCCCCCCACGATATGGCAACTAGATTCCCCCGGTGCCCCCTGCCCGATCGAGTCGAAAAGGCGGGTAAATTTTTGTGAAGAAATGTAAAATTTGAAAATGATAGGTGACACTCCCGTTTGGACGTGCATAAACTGATAGTGTCCGGACTACTAACGTTATACATATCAATATAGCTGAGTCAGTCGCGCCGAAAATTGCTGAACTCGGGGGGGTGCATCAATGGTGAGTTTAAATCAATTTTCCCAAAGTTATTGGGAAACGGGAGTCCCGTCGGAACTCCACAACGCTCAGTCCAAAACTGAGGAACTGCAAGAACCGATCTATCAGTTTTTTATCGAACAGGTCAAACGGGAAAAAGCGGACATTGTTTTACAATTGTTTGAAACAATATTCATCAATTTTTCTCCCGAAATTCATCCAGAATTTGAGCCTTTTTTTAACTATTTTTTAGACAATAATCGCGAAGAACAATTTCGGGCTTTGCTCAAACGCACCTGCTACATTTTAATCAATAACTGGTGCGTCAGTCGGGATACAGAATTTGTCCAAAAACTGCTCGAAAAGCTGGATGAAGTAGGCGAGGGTGAAATTTTAGATGACTGCGACCCCGACCCCGATCGCGTCCGGCTGCAGGGCTGGCTAGTCAACTTCACCCGCAGTGCAGAATATCAAGAAATTCGCAAATTGACCGTCGAAAAGGGGGAGAAAAAGTGGAGCGATCGCTACAAAACCTACCTGCTGGTTTCTCAATATGCGAACCCCGAAAACTCTTGGGAACATCGGGAGGTTGCCCGCAATTTATCTCAGACCCTAAAAGATCGCTATAAATTTGAACTGGCGATGTATTTGGCGCGGTCAGAATCGCCCACTTATGATCGCCAGAATTTAAAAAATCCCACCCGCCTCGGCAAGGGAGTCATCACCCTGATCAAACAAACCGTTTCCACCCAGCGGATTTCGATTTATAAATCCCAAGCCGACCGCTTTTTAAAAGAATCAGAAAACCTGACCTACGGCAAATTCAAAAATAAACTGTACCGATATTTGACCGCCAGTTTTCATTCAATACATCCCTTTGATGTCATTGAATTTAGACTCAAAAAAATGCTGTCGGAGCGAAATCGAAGTTGGCGCGATCGCCCCCTCAACTCCAATTTGATCCTGAAAGTTTGCAACCAAGTCGTCGCATTCTTTACGGTCGAATCAGACCACACCCCCTCCCCCAACTTCCTGCTATTGATCGAGCAAAAAAATCATCTCAGCTTGGCGATCGTGCTGCTCAAAATTCTTTTGATCTGTCGCCATTCCCAAGCCCATTTGGAACTCTGCATTTCCCACCTGATTCAGTTTTACCAAGACTCCGACGAAACGGAATGTCAGCCGTTCATTCAATTTGTCGAGGTGTTTCACCTCGTTTCCACCATCTTCACCGAGAATATCCAGTACCATCTCGTCCGCCTGGACGGCGACAGTAAAGCATCCCCATCCTCCCCAGAAACCTACCGCCTCTTCTGTCAATTCAAAGGCGCCGATCTGCGAAACACCAATTTGAGGGGACTCAACCCCGCCAGCCTCGACCTGCGGGGGGCCGACCTGCGGGCGACGGACCTGACGGGGATCAACCTGATCCAACTCGACCTGCACCTGGCTAACTTCGCCGACGCCAACCTCACCCGCGCCGTTTTGAACGGTTCCAAACTCCCCGTCGTCAACTTCAAAGGCGCCAACTTGCAGGAGGCCAGCTTGGTGGGGGCCGACCTGCGGCGGGCCGACCTGGAACGGGCCGACCTGACCCAGGCCAGCCTGACCAGCGCGAGGCTGCAGCGGGCCAATTTGCGGTCAGTTTGCGCGATCGCGGCGAACTTGATGGCGGCCAGTTTGGAGTCCTGCGACCTGCAGGGGGCCGATCTCAGCCAAGCCAACCTGGAAGGCGCGCGGCTCGTCGGGGCGAACCTCGCCCACGCCAACCTGCGCGGCGCCAATTTGCGATCGGCGGATCTGCAACAGGCCCACCTGGAAGGGGCCCACCTGGAAGGGGCCGACCTGCGAGGCGCGAATTTGCGGGGAGCCGACCTGAAAGGGGCCAACTTGTACCGAGCCAATTTTTATCGGGCCGACCTGCGGGAGGGCAATCTCACCGGGGCGAATTTGCGGCGGGTGAACCTGAACCGCTCCCAATTGCAGGGAGCTGAGTTGAGGGGAACCCAGCTCCAGTGCTGCCGGTTGCGGGGGGCCGACTTGACCGGCGCCAACTTCAAATTGGCAGACCTGACCGGATCGGATCTGACCCGCGCAAACTTGAGTCGCGCCAACTTCCGCCGCGCCAATTTGAGTTCCACCTTCATCCGCCACGCCAACTTGACCGGGGCGGATTTCGGCCGGGCCCACCTGGAACAGGCCAACTTATTTGGGAGCAATATTGAGGATGCCAAACTGACGCAATCCGGGAGGCACCGATAAAAAAAGGGATGCGGTTTAGCCACATCCCCGAAGTACAAAATCGGTTGACTTTAATTTTGCCGCGCGACGGTTGCGCTGACGCGAATCGCGGGGGCGGAGGGAACCTCGATCGTCGCCACCGTTTCCCCCCGGGAAATCCCCGCTTCCCGGAACATCGGCGTCCGACTCACGGAATCATTCGCCAGGGTAAACAGGGGATTCGACAAGATCCCCGCCAGGGACGTGGCGACCACCGAGAGCACCAAACCCACCTGCAGCGGGCGCATTCCGGGCAAATTCCAGCGGATCTCCGGGTAATTCTTCACCGCGTCGGACATTTCGTGGGGTTCCTTCACCACCATCATTTTCACCACCCGGATGTAGTAGTAAATCGAAACCACGCTCGTCACCAGGCCCAGCAACACCAGGGCGTACAGCCCCGCCTGCCAGCCCGCCCAGAACAGGTAAATCTTGCCGAAAAATCCGGCCAGGGGCGGAATCCCGCCCAACGACAGCAGGCAGATGCTCAACCCCAGGGTCAGCAGGGGATCTTTCTGGTACAGTCCGCTGTATTCGCTGATCTGATCCGTACCCGTCCGCAGGGAGAACAGGATCACGCAGGTGAAACCGCCCAAGTTCATGAACAGGTACACGAACAGGTAAAATACCATGCTGGAATAGCCCGCCTCCGTCCCGGCGATCAGACCGATGATCACGAACCCCGCCTGGCCGATGGAGGAGTAGGCCAACATCCGCTTCATGCTGGTTTGGGCGAGGGCGACCACGTTCCCCAACACCATGCTGAGGATAGCCAGGGCTGTAAAGACGAACTGCCACTGTTCCGTCACCACGGGGAAGGCATTCAGCAGCAGGCGGATAGCCAGGGCGAATCCCGCTGCCTTCGATCCCACGGACAGGAACGCCACCACCGGTGTCGGCGACCCTTCGTAGACGTCGGGCGTCCACTGGTGGAAGGGGACCGCCGAAATTTTGAAGGAAATGCCCGCGATCACAAAAACCAGCGCGATCACTAGGCCCAGGGATTCCCCGGTTCCGGAGGTGGCGATCGCTTCGGCGATCGCGCTCAGGTTGGTTTCTCCGCCCGAGAGCCCGTATAGCAGGGACAATCCGTACAGGAACACCGCCCCGCTGGCCGCCCCGATCAGCAAATACTTCAGCGCCGCCTCATTGGATCGGGGGTCCCGCTTGGTGTATCCCGTCAGCATATACGAACAGATACTCAGGGTTTCCAGGGAGACGAAGATCATCACCAACTCATTCGCCCCCGACAGGAACATTCCCCCCAGGGTGGCCGTGAGCAAAATGCCGATAAATTCGGCTAGGGCCGTCCCCGTCTGTTCGACGTAGCGCACCGACATCAAAATCGTCACCGCCGCCGACAGGGCGACGATCCCCCGAAATACCACGCTCAGGGGGTCGCCGTTGAAACTGCCCAAAAAGGCGAGGGTGTCGGGACTGTTCCACTGGAAGTAGAGGGCCACGACGGAGAGCAACAGGCCCGCGATCGCGGCGTAGGGCACCCATTTGGAAGATGCCGTCCGCCCCACGATCAGATCCCCGATCAAAACCACCATCAGGGTGATCAGGACGATACTCTCTGGCAAAATCGCCCCAGCATTCAACTGGGCCGCTAGATTAGAAAAATCCATAGGTTCCCACAGCGATTAAAAGGGTTCAAAATGACGGGCGATCCGGCCTTCCGAGAAACCGACCGCCACGACAATGACCGTTTCTTAACATATGTTCAAGGATACCAGCCACCGGGGAAACTGTTCAAATTGGGGCAAGCGAGAGGCGACAGTCAATTTCTGCCGTCCTCTGTGGGGGCAACCTTATACGGTGGCCGGACAACTTCAATTCAATTCCGGTGGCCGGACAACTCCTATTTCATGTAGACGCGCCGCCGCTCGATTTGTAGTAGGTTTGGATAATACGACAATTTATCGATTAACATCAAACGAATATGATACGACGACTCAACTTCATTGAAAATTGGCGCCGCCTGTCGGTCGGGGTGGCCGCGATCGCCCTGATCTCCCTGCTGTGGGCCGCACCCGCCCGGGCGACGGGGGTCTACCAGATGCCCGACCTGGCCCCGGGCGATCGCACCTGGGTTTTGGACGAGGACGACGTTCTCAGCCGCGTCACGGAAAGCCGCCTCAACCAAAACTTCCAAAAATTGGCGGAGGAAACCGGCTACGAGGTGCGGTTCGTCACCGTCCGCCGCCTCGACTACGGCGAAACCGCCCAAAGTTTCACCGATGACCTGTTCGACAAGTGGTTTCCCACCCCGGAAGCCGGCACCAACCAGACGGTGCTGATGCTCGACACCCAGACCAACAACAGCGCCATCCACACCGGCGACGGGGTAAAATCATTACTGACCGAGGCGATCGCCGAAAGTGTCGCCGACGAAACCTTGCAGGTGCCGCTGCGGCAGGGCGACAAATATAACGAAGCCTTCGCCAACGCCGGCGATCGCCTGGTGAAAGTCCTCTCGGGAGAACCCGACCCGGGCGCCCCCGAAGTCGAAGATAATATCCGGGTCGCCAGCACGTTCAAATCGGCCGAGGAAACCGACGATCGCAGCGCCACCATCTGGGTGGTGGTAATTTTGGTCATCGCCACCGTCGCGCCGATGGCGACTTATTTTTATTTTCAACGGTCCTAGGGATGCAGTTTATCGATCGCACCGAAATTGAAGTGGAAGCCGGGAAGGGCGGCGATGGAATGGTCGCCTTTCGCCGGGAAAAATTCGTCCCCGCTGGAGGCCCTGCGGGAGGCAACGGGGGGCGAGGCGGTTCCGTGATCCTGAAACCAGTGGAACGCCTGCAAACCCTCCTGGATTTCCGCTACAACCACCGCTTTAAAGCCGAAGACGGCAAGCGGGGCGGGCCGAAAAACCGGACGGGGGCTTCGGGGAGCGATCGCGTCATCGAAGTCCCCTGCGGTACCGTTGTTTATGACGCGGAAACCGGCGAACAGATGACCGATCTCGTCGCCCCCGGCCAGGAATTCTGCGTCGCCGAGGGGGGTAAGGGCGGTTTGGGCAACCGCCACTTCCTCAGCAACCAAAATCGCGCCCCGGACTACGCCCTGCCGGGACTGCCGGGGGAGAGTCGGCGGCTGCGTTTGGAGTTAAAACTATTGGCGGAAGTGGGCATTGTCGGACTGCCCAACGCGGGCAAGTCCACCCTCATTTCCGCCCTCTCTTCCGCCCGTCCGAAGGTGGCGGACTATCCGTTTACGACCCTAATTCCCAACTTGGGAGTCGTCCGCAAACCCACCGGGGACGGCACGGTATTCGCCGATATTCCCGGACTCATCGAAGGAGCGCATTTGGGGACCGGGCTGGGACACGAGTTTTTGCGCCACATCGAGCGCACCCGTATTTTACTGCATTTGATCGACATCACGGATAGGGACCCGATCGCCAACTATCAGGTCATCCAAGGGGAGTTGAAAGCCTACGGCCGGGGATTGGAAAATCGCCCCCAAATTCTCGCCCTCAACAAAGTCGATGCGGTGGGGGAGGATGACGAAAGGCTGCAGGCGATCGCATCCCAACTGCAAGACGTGGCGGGCACCCCCGTCTTTCAAATTTCCGCCGTGGCGGGGATCGGTTTGGACCCGCTGTTGCAGGAAATTTGGCAATTCCTTGATCGCGCCGCCGCCGGCGAGATTTAAAGCATCAATCGTTATCCTGTTCTTTAGCCGGATCGCCCTCGTAGGGCTGCACTCCGGTTTCGGGATAGCGATCGTCGGTCGCCCCGAAGATGCGTTTGGCGCCGCCCCAAATGTATTCAAATATTTCTGGGATCGAATTGATGAATTTCATAAATTTTCCTCCTCTTTTTTGATCTAAAATTGACGACCAAAAGCTCGCAAATTAAAGCATAATTATTATTTTATCTTTCTCTAAATTATAATAGATTCGGCGATCGATTTCCATCTACCTTTCGAGAGAGTTCCCCCCGGCTTCCCAACTGTCGGGGCGCCGCGTCTTGCCCCGGTCGCGCGATCGTCCGTTTACCGTTTCGGAAAGGGAGACAACGAGGGGCTTAAGCCCCTTGTCGAAATCCTGACGACCAGGAAATTTCCCATCCCTACACCCTACACCCTACACCCTACCCCCTCTCGATCGCCGCTAAATCGTCACGGGAGACTCGACATAAATGTTGGGTTCTTGCATGGTGTATTGCAGCCCGAACCGCTTCAATTTATTGGTGAGCGTTTGATTGGTGGACGCCAGCAAACTCTTGCGGAGAGAAATGGCATTTTCGCTCGAACCCAAGATAAAAAATGTCACCCTGGCGCGGGTATTTCCCGTTTCTTTATATGCAAATAAGGCAATTTGAGTGCTGCCCGGATCGATGCCGAAAATCGAATCCGTGCAGTCTTTGATCGCCTGTTCTACCAACGCTTCTTCGCGATCGTCGAGGGATTGGGGAAAGTCGAGGTAGAGTAAAACCATCACTTTTTTACCCCGGCTAATATTTTCGATGTCCAATTGCATCAAAGTGGAATTGGGGATAATTGCCAGGGTTCCTTTCGCCGCGAGCCGAATTTTTGTCGATCGCAAACCGATGGATTCCACCCGCCCATAAATCCCATCCAAATCGTCGCCCCGCTTGGGAAGCCGGATGTATTCTCCCCGCACGAAGGGGCGGTCCAGACGCAAAACGATCGTCCCCAAAAGCTGCTCCAACGTCCTTTGGGCGGCAAATGCGATCGCCACGCCGCTCACGGAAACCCCCGCCAACAATGCCCCGAGGGGGAGTTGTTGACTTTGGGCGAAAGCCACCACCGCCGTAAATCCGATCAGTACATTGGCGATGGTTTCAAACACCAAAAACGTCTCGTCCACCTCCATCCCGTATTTGCGGATAATCGGAATCCCGTAAATTCGCACCAACTGGCGGAACAGCCGGGAAGTCAGCCAAGCGATGCTGACAATCAACGCCAAAATCACGAAGAAGCGGGTAAAGCGGTACAGCGCCCGGTTGTCTTCCAACCACACCGTCGAAAGGGAAATCAGGATCAAAATGCCGGTGATTCGGAAGGGTTGGGCGAGGGGATGAATGAAATTTGCCGAGATATCCTTTCCATTTTTTGGGAGCGTTTGTATCAGGAAATATTCCAGGATGTCCGGCGTGTATCGGCCGATCAGATAGGAGAGAAAGACAAACAGAAGAAAAATCAGGGGTTTGGGAATGGAATATTGCTGGATGACATCAAAAATGGGTGCGTCAGGATCGAATGGATTCCACATTTTTTTAACGGGTTAAACGGTGATCGGTGAATCGACATAAATATTTTGGTCGTCAATCTCAAATTGGATGCCGTACTGCTTCAATCTCAGGCCGATGTCCTGGCCTGCCAAGTCGAGCATCTGGCGGCGCAATTCTAAATTGCTGCGATTGGCTCCCAAAATGAAGAAGGTGACTTGGGCTTGGGTTTTGGGCTCTCCCGTGATTTCCTGCAAGTCTTTGAACGTGACATCCGTCCCCTTGGGATCGATGCCGAAGGTGTTTTTCGTACTTTCTAAAATAATTTGACGGATCAGGGCTTGTTCGTCGGAATCGACCGCCCGCTCGAAGGTCAAACCGAGGATGGAAATCACTTTCTTCGCCCCGGTATAATTTTCGATGCTGAGTTGGGTGAGGGAACTGTTGGGGACGATCATCAGGGTTCCCTTGCCGGACGTGCGAATTTTCGTCGATCGCAAACCGATGGTTTCCACCCGCCCAAAGGTGCCGTCCGGCAAGCCGATATAATCGTCTACAACAAAGGGGCGATCGAGGTATAAAACAATTCCCCCCAAAATTTGGCTGAGGGTACTTTGGGCGGCGAAGGCGACGGCGAGTCCCCCGACACCCAAACTGGCGATCAACCCGACGATGTTGATCTGGTGGGTTTCGGCAAACAGCACGATCGCCAACAGAATAATGACGCAGTTGGCGAGAATTTTCCCGACGATCAAAAACTCGCTGTTGATACCGCGCCCCCGCTTGGAGGCGACATCGATAATATATCGGTCGAAAAACTGTTTGAACAGTTCGGAAGCCAGCCAACTGGCGACGATCGCCAGGGTCAAACTGACGCCCACTTCCAACAGGGGAATGTCAATTTTATCGGGCAATGTCACCAGCAGAATTTCCCCGAACGTCAGGCCGGCGACGATCGCGATCGGCAACTTGTAATCGGCGATTATACTGAGATAACTGGCGCGACGATCGCTAGGGAACAGCCGCCCAACCGCCTCCCGGATCAGTTTGGGGACGAACCATAACCCGGCCAAAACCAGGACGGCTCCGAAAATCGCCAATCCGACGGTGAGGATGCGATCGAGGGGGAGGACGATAACATCTGGGGTGGGTTCAATCATGAACAATTTTAGAGCGACTCAGAGATAGAAATTTCCAGAATTTTGAAGATTTTCCCCATCTATTTTACCTCGAAAATCGTCGCGGTGATCGCAGAAAATGGCATCCCGAACCCGCATCGGGAGATTGGGGGGCGACGAACGGCGATCGCTTTGGCGACCCCGAAACGAGTTTGAACCGCGATCGCCCCGGACCGCATCCCCCCCGGGACAGAAATTCTCCGCCACCCCCGTCCAATCCCGATGGAGTATGGTAGGATTAAAAATTGTGGCAATTTACGAACTTTGAGAGTTTCAACCTATGGCTCTGACCCAGGAAGATAAGCAACAAATCATGGCCGAACACCAGGCCCACGAAACCGACACCGGCTCTTCGGACGTACAGGTGGCGATGCTCACCGAGCGCATCAACCGCCTCAGCACCCACCTGAAAGCCAACAAAAAGGATCACTCCTCCCGCAGAGGCCTGCTGCAGATGATCGGACGCCGGAAACGGCTGTTAGCCTACATCTACAAGCAAGATCAGCAGCGCTACCGCGCCCTGATCACCCGTTTGGGAATCCGGGGTTGATCCGAGCTCCCGCAGCTTTCGCCATCCCCCCCACAATCCACCCGTCGCACTCACAACACTATCATGTCCTCCGATCGCCCCCGCCAACGGCTTCCCTTTGAACCCGCCAAATCCCGGAAAAAGCAAGCGAATCGCGACTCGGAATCCCCCTCCGAAACGGCAAAACCGGAGAACGCAACTGCCAAAAAGCCGAGCAAACCCGCCAAAGCCAAGGAAACCCGCGCCCCCCGCCGTCAACCCAGGCGGGAAGACACGGCTATCCCGGAAGTCGTCAGCCAGCGGATGGTGTCCCGGATGGTGATTCTGTCGGGAATCCCCCTCGTCATGGCGATCGGCACCTTCGTCGGTAGCTACTTCATCGTCACCAACGAACTGTTTCCCCTCCCCAACACCGCCGTCGTCCTGGTGAGTATGGGGTGTTTCGGCCTCAGCGTCGTCGGACTCAGCTACGGCGTCCTCTCCGCCTCCTGGGATGAAAACGAAACGGGAAGTCTCGTCGGCTGGCGGGAGTTTCGGGTCAACTTCGGGCGCATGGTGGAAGCCTGGAAAGCCAATCGCCAACAAAAATCCAACAAAAATTAAGATTTAAAAATTCAAAATTTACGAGAAAAGGACGAGAGCTTGAAAGCCGTGTCTTTTTAAAGCACGGATGAAAAGCGAACGGCGACTTCAGTC
>NZ_JAYFER010000170.1:0-222 GCF_055795065.1 Lyngbya sp. CCY1209 | reverse complement strand
GGTTCCATTGCCATCTTGACCAAGGCTTGCTTGGCTCTATCTCGAATCGTCGGGATTCCCAGAGGGCGTTTTTCATCGCGTCCGGGTTTTGGTATCCAGACTCTCCGTAGTGGTTTAGCTTTGAAGTTTCCTTTGATTTCCTCACCAAGGGTGAACCTTTGTTTCGGGGATATCGCTATCACTCCATCCACTCCGGCTGTTTTCTTGCCTTGGTTATCTTGG
>NZ_JAYFER010000169.1:0-1188 GCF_055795065.1 Lyngbya sp. CCY1209 | reverse complement strand
GGAACTGTACCCGACGAAGGTTGTAAATCTGCCAAAACTTCCGCGACGGACTGATAGCGACTTTTGGGTTTGGTTTCCACCAAACGATCTAAAATTTTGCCGAATGAGTCACTGACCCAATTTCCATTCAAATAATCTCGCCAGACCCATTCCACCTCCATCGCATCATACAAATCAAAAGGATTCATCTGGGTTAACAAGTGCAAACAGGTCACACCCAAACTATATAAATCGCTGATATATTTGGGTTTTCCCATCGCCTGTTCCGGGGCGCAGTATTCAGCCGAACCGATAATCGTTCCGGTGACGCTGAGGGACGTGCGCGGCACCTGTTTGGCGGCACCGAAATCGACGATGACTAATTTTTGATCGCTTTTTCGTCTGATGATATTTTCCGGTTTGATGTCCCGGTGAATGACTTTTTGACTGTGGACAAAATCCAAAACCGTCAACAAATCTTCTAACAGTGACCGGATTTGCTTTTCGGTGAACGCGCCATGATTTTCCAATTCTTGTTGCAGGGTGTCCCCGTCGATAAATTCTTGCACCAAATATTGCCGGTTATCGGCGGTGAAATACGCCAAAAGTTCGGGGATTTGGGGATGTTTGCCCAGTTCTTCCAGACGCCGCGCCTCCTGGTCGAAAAGTTCGGTGGCTTTTTGTAGTGTAGCGGTTCCCTGCGCCTGGGGGAGAAGTTGCTTGATGACGCAGGGGGGTTTGGAGGGTTTGCAGTCATCGACGGCGAGGAAAGTGCGTCCGAAGCCGCCCTGTCCGAGTATCCGTTTTGCCCGATAGCGTTCGAGGAGTCGCAGTTTGCCGCCGCATTTCTGGCAAAATTGGGAACCGTCGGGGTTGCCGTGGAGACAGTCGGGGTTGAGGCACTGGCTCATGATTCGGGATGGTTGCTGATATCTGATTTTATTCTATGGCAAAATCGGGTTATTTTGACGGAATAATCCTCCGTGTCCTCTGTGCCTCTGTGGTTTTTTAAGTTCAACCGTTTATATATTTCCCCCCTCGCCCAAGATTGGGAGAGGGGTCGGGGGTGAGGGCTGCCAAGGGGTCTAAAAAACGAAAGCTTCCCCCGGTTTACCACTGGAAGGAAGCCCTCGTTTATAATTATCCTGGCACCTTGCTATTTTCCCAGGCGGCTACCCGCCAAGTATCTTCGCCGTTTCAGCGTTTCAC
>NZ_JAYFER010000168.1:0-3381 GCF_055795065.1 Lyngbya sp. CCY1209 | reverse complement strand
GTGACCCTCTTATCAATAATGGTAAAAACCCGCATCTCTCGGCTGAGAATCACGCACCATCGAGAGTGATGGATTGCTGATAAGAAACCGGGTTTCTAGTTCAATCTGGGTGAGGATGCAGAAACTCTGATAGAAACCCGGTTTCTGAGTTTCAGGCGATCCGGCGCAACGCTTTGCGATGGTCGCTCCCCCGGCGGCTAAGATTCTTTCCACATAGACTAATCTCCCCTGAGTTTATTTTAAATGGGTATTAGACTGGGGTTAATTTGCTGATTTCAACCAGACCGCCCGGAAAAACTTGCACCACTAACTGATAGCCATTCATCAGGGACATCCCTACAAGGGGTTCCGAATCAGCTTCATCGACTGGAATGGTGAGAAGCTCTCCATCCCAAACTAACAGGGCTTCATAGATGTTGAAGACACATTCACTCCCATCCCCGAGAATGGCTCTTCCTCTCCTTTTCCATCTCAGATTCAACTGAGCAATTAAATTCGGAGGTAATGACAGCCAACCATTAAAACCTGTATCCACAATCGCATTTTGTGTGTAAATTTAGCCATCAGCGCCATAGACTGACAGGGGAATAATCGGTTCAAAATCTCTATTAACGATTCCAGTAATCATCAAATTCTCTTGCTTTGTCCGCCGAAGCGACGGACATAGCCCGAACCGATTCGCACAATCCAGATTTGAGCATCAGGGTGAGTGGCTTCAAGGCGATCGCAGGCGGCAATTTCACTAGCATCGACTTCAAAATCTCCAGTTTCTAAATCAATCGCCACAATCTTGCCCTCATTACCTGCCTCTACTTGTGGGCGAACATTAAATTCATAAATTTCATCCCCAAGACGAGCGAATTCCTCTTTACTGTAGCGAGGTTGTTTAGTGGGCATAGCTTTAACTTTCCTAACAAGGCTTCAACTGATTAATTTTATCATACTAATCTACGAGGGTTTTGATTGATGGTAATTGTACCTGAGAAACCGGGTTTATGGAAAAATCTCTGTGATAATGCAGAAATTCCGGTAGAAGCCCGGTTTCTGAGTGTAGGGGATATGGCATCCGCAATTGGAGGGCGATCGCTCCCCCGGCTGCTAAGATTTAAGCAGGAGATTTCACCCAAGGAGAGTTCCCCATGAGTTTAGTGATTGCCGATGACCTAGTAAAAGCGAGTGGCCTTTCCGAAAATGAGCTATTGTTGGAAATTGTGCTGATGTTGTTTCAGCAAGATAAAATTAGTTTGGGAAAAGCCAGTGAGTTATTGGGGCTGCATCGGATGCAGTTTCAACAACTGATTTCTGAGCGCTGCATTTGCGTTCATTATGATGTTGCTGAGTTTCAGGAAGACCTCAAAACCTTAGAGGAAACGGAGTGAGGAACGAAACCCAAAACAAATTTATCTAATAGGTATCAGATAGTGATGATGTTGCATTTCGGGGGATAGCGGTATTTAGCAATGGCGTGAGTTTTACCCCTATAACACACTCGAGTTTTTGGCTACTAACGATAGCAAATGCTGTTTTGGTTGCTTTCAATGACAAAACAGATTCCACCATCGCTCAAAGTTTTATATTGGCTAGGTTCACCATCAATTTTGGCTAAACCAAATCGAGAAGAAACGCGATCGCCTGGTTCTCGATTGATGGTCAGCACTTCGATTTCTGTCACCACACCATCACTCCACCTCAGTTGAGACTGTATCCAGCGACCCGAATTATCGACAATTTGGTTAACTTGACAGGAATCAACTAAGCGTCTCTTTTCACTGTTGAAAGTGCAGCGAACCGTTACCCAATTAGGATTGGCTTCAGCCGTTAGAAGCGTGAACCTTAATGTTGTGAGGATGCCCAATAAAATAAATGAACGCATTTTAAACACCTTGAACAACAATCACTATCACTTTTTGATAGTCAATCAAACACTCAAGGTCAGTTGGAGCCCGCATCAGTAAGCAGAAAAAGTTAGCCGCATTCTATCTGAAGAGGATCTGACATACCCACTATTGCCAAAAAGTGTTGTTTCTGGATTGAATAAAATTGGTGCGTCTCCTCCGAAATCCATATTGATACTAGCAGGAACTTGCCGACCCGTAAATTCAATATTTGTTCCCGCCTCAGAACATCTTGGTCGCAGATGAATTCCCCAGACTTTTAAAGGGGAATCACTACACCGAATGGTTATAGTTCTTAAAACCTGATTGTTGGTTATTTGTCTAGCTCTTAATTCAACTTGAATAGCTTGTCGTTCAGATAAATCTTCAGAAACCGACCCTCCAGACGCAATCAAGATGTACGCTTTGCCACGAACCGAAGATGTCCCTAAATTATCATTCGAGACTTTTCCTTTATCAGTTATGATTTCATACCAGTCTCGACCGTAATTGTCAAATTGTAGTTCAATATCCCTGTATTGATCCTTTTTATGGCAACCAATTTCTAACTTTTTAAAAACCCTTGTATCGCGGTTTTTACTATTACAATTTAGGGTTACTTCGGAAAATCCCTCTCTGGAAGGGGGAGAACGTCTCGCTTGACGAGGTTGTGGTGTGGGTGATGGACTGGGAGAGTTTTTAGCTGAAGTGGAATTGGGATTGGTGGCAACAACTGTGGCTTGGCCGACTTCAGCAGAACCGAAGGTTTCAGCCAGAAAGTCAGCAAAGTCTTGAGCTTTGGCACGATCTGTAAATGAAGAGACTTGAATGAATAATTGATCACTCTCCCTGCGTTTGGGGAAAGAGTCCCGACAAAATTCAGATTTAATTTTCTCCAGATTTGCTTCGCTATGGTCTATAAAAACAGGATAAAAGTTAATCGGATAATCTTTGTCAGATTTGGGGAGGGGATTGCCACAGCTTGCCATAGGAAAGCGAACTTCAGAGAATGGATTGACAGAAGGTTTTTCTGTCGCTGCTTCTGATTCTTGAGTTTCAGGGGTAGGAGGCGATCCTTCTAACTCTGTTTGAGATGACAGTGATGCAGTTTCTTTGGGAAAATTTACACTTAGAGCCATTATTATGGAGAACACACCATAAAGGCTTAAGCTGGCAATCAAAAAGTTGAATAATAAAATTCCCCAATCTTTGGATTTATAGGCATCCAGAAGATATGTTATGTAGTTTGGTTTTTTTTCAGGAGGAGACATGGCTCAAATTGTACCATCTGGTATGGGACAAATTTTTGTCCTTAAAGTCATTGTTTTTAACATGGGTTGAATAAAACACAATGAAACCCAACATCAGTTAAAGATGGTGGTGTTGGGTTTCGTTGCCTCAACCCAACCTACTCCACAGAGATAGTTAAATCGTAGTTGGTATTGCCAGAAGAGAAGGCAGGATAGACTCTTGCATAATAAGTGCCTCCCTGAATTGCTCTACTGAT
>NZ_JAYFER010000167.1:0-214 GCF_055795065.1 Lyngbya sp. CCY1209 | reverse complement strand
GTTTCAATCCCTAATCGGTATTTCTGATTCTATCCAATCCGGTTGAATCTCCAAACCGCTTGGGAATCAATTCCCAAGCTAATAGCATAAATCATCTAAAGATGATTGGGGAATTCGTGCGGCTCAAACAACTGAATCCGACATTATATCAAGTTTCCGGTGCTTCACCGCTATCCGCGATTCCAGTTTCAATCCCTAATCGGTATTTCTGATT
>NZ_JAYFER010000166.1:0-11594 GCF_055795065.1 Lyngbya sp. CCY1209 | reverse complement strand
GAGGTGAATTGGGACATGGTTTCTCCTAATTTGTAATTCGATCCCCCCTAGCCCCCCTTGATAAGGGGGGGACAAGATAAAGTATCAGCCGAAACCTAAGCTGGAGAAACGCTATCACTGGGGCCGTAAGTTTCTACCTAATATCGCATCCGGTTAAATACCCGCTTTCGTCTTGGGAATTAATTCCCAAGTGATCGCAAGTATCGCGCTCGTGTGTTGACAAATCGAGGAGATCCAAAAAACTTCAAAACCTCGATTCAGAGGGGCTTTGAGTTTTCCTGACTCCCGACTCTCGATTCTCGACTCCCGCGCACAGCGCTATAATAGCCGAAATTATCTAAAGATGATTGGGGAGATTTTGCAACTCAAAAAATGAGTCCGTTCGGATAACTGATTATCCGGATTTGATGGGAATCAGTGACTCCGATCTGCTCGTTCTAATTTTGTTCTAATCCTCTTGATAGGATTTTTGCTATTAGCTGGGAAATTGATTTCCCAGCGGGTGTTATTGGGGCGAGAAAGCAGGGTGACAAGAAACCCGCTTTCTCATTCTCACCCGATACCCACCCGGGGAATTGTCAGCCGTGACTTTGTATGGTATAATTTTCCCGAATTGTTTGTCTCCGATGGGGTTAATGATGACCGATTTTCAGGTGTGCGATCGCGACCTTTCCGACGAACTGCTGTCCGACTATTTGACGGCTGATGCCCTGGCTGTCGATACGGAAACGATGGGGTTGTTGCCGTGGCGCGATCGCCTGTGTCTGGTGCAAATTTGCGACCCGAAGGGTCGGGTTTCCGCCATCCGCGTCGAACGGGGGCAGCGGGAGGCTCCGAATTTAAAAGCCCTGTTAGAAAATAGCCAAATCACGAAAGTTTTTCACTTTGCCCGCTTCGATTTGGGGGCCCTCCGCTACCATCTGGGGATTCACGTCGATCCCGTATTTTGTACTAAAATTGCCAGCAAATTGGCGAGGACTTACACCGGCAAACACGGGTTGAAAGATATGGTCGCGGAACTCGAAGGGGTGGAACTGGATAAATCCTCCCAAAGTTCCGACTGGGGCAATGCAGCGAATTTGTCGGAAAGCCAACTGAATTACGCCGCCAATGACGTGCGGCACCTGCTGAGTGCGCGGCAAAAGTTGATGGGGATGTTGGAACGGGAAGAACGCCTCGATTTGGCCCTGGACTGTTTCCGGTGTTTGCCCACGATTGTCACGTTGGATTTGATGCATTTTAAGGATATTTTTGAGCATCATTAAGTTAATATAGAGTGGCTAGGGAAATGAAATCACTCGGTCGATCGTCGGATCAAATGATTCGCCCATCTCTCACCCATTCAAAGCCCCCAGAATTGGGGGTTTGGGGGCGAGACGATCAAAGCCCCCAGAATTGGGGGTTTGGGGGCGAGACAATATGCCGTACACATTGGGGTTTGGACAAATTCTCCCTCTGCGTTCCTCCGTGCCTGGAGTGGTTAAAATTTCGGACTGTTTTAACATCTTCTCATAGCACCCAAAAAATGAAACCAATTGACGGATTTTCTGTATTTGATTTTACCGCCGACGGCGACACCCGCCCCGTCTATTTTCGGGGGTCCGGTTCGGGGGTGATTTTGATGCACGAATTGCCGGGGATGATCCCCGAATGTGTGGATCTGGGAAACCGCATCGCGGCGGCAGGATTTACCGTTTTCATGCCCCTGCTGTTGGGGGAGGCGAATCAACCTTTCTCGATTCCGAAGACGTTGGGTTACGCGGCGAAAGTGTGCCTGAGTCGGGAATTTTCCTGCTTCGCAAAAGGGGAATCGAGCCCGATTACCGACTGGCTCCGATCGCTCTGCGGGGAGGTCAAAAAACGCTGCGGCGGTTCCGGCGTGGGGGCGATCGGAATGTGCCTGACGGGGGGATTCGTACTCTCCCTGATGGCGGACGAAACGGCGATCGCCCCCGTCGCCTGCCAGCCCTCCCTGCCCTTTCCCATTAGCAAAGAACATAAGCGAGATCTGGGAATTTCCGACACCCAGCGGGCGAAAATTAAGGAAAAAATCGATCGCGGCGAACGGATTCTTGCCCTGCGGTTTTCCGAGGACGGAACCTGTCCCGCCGAACGGTTTGTCAGGCTGCGAGAAGAATTCGGGGAGGGGGTGGAAACCATCGAAATCGACTCTTCGTCAGGAAATCCCCACAATATCCCGCAATCGGCCCACGCCACCCTCACGGTCCACTACTGCGATCGCCCCGGACACCCCACCCGGCAAGCCTTCGAGCGAATTTTGGAATTTTTTCGCGATCGCCTGCGGGGGGGAAATCCGTAGATATCGTTAACACCGAATCCGAAATTGTCAAAATGGCTTATTCTAAAACTCGGTCATGGTGTCTGTAAAAAGCGGGCGAAGCTCCACAACTTCGCCCGTTTAGTTTTAAATTAAGACTCGTTAACGTGAGGAAAGATATGCCAGGAACCGACATCACAGCAATCAAAGCCAGAGAAATCCTCGACTCTCGCGGCCGCCCCACCCTGGAAGCGGAAGTCTACCTCGCCGACGGTGCGATGGGTCTGGCCCAAGTGCCCAGCGGCGCCTCCACCGGGACATTTGAAGCCTGCGAACTGCGGGACGACGACAAAAGTCGCTATGGCGGAAAAGGCGTCCTCACCGCCGTCAAAAACACCCACGAAACCCTGGCGCCGGCCCTGTGCGGCATGGACGCCCTCGAACAGGGTGCGATCGATGCCAAAATGATCGAACTCGACGGCAGCGACAACAAGAGTAACCTCGGCGCCAACGCCATCCTGGGCGTCTCCCTCGCCACCGCCAAAGCCGCCGCCGCCAGTGTCGGCTTGCCGCTTTATCGCTATCTGGGGGGCACCGCGGCTAACCTCCTCCCCGTCCCGATGATGAACGTCATCAACGGGGGCGCCCACGCAGCCAACAACGTGGACTTCCAAGAATTTATGATCGTCCCCATCGGCGCGTCCAGTTTCAAAGAGGCCCTGCGCTGGGGTGCGGAAGTATTCGTCTCCCTGAGTAACGTCCTGAAAGAAAAGGGACTGCTGGGGGGAGTCGGGGACGAGGGCGGATATGCCCCCAACCTGGGCTCGAACAAAGAAGCCCTGGAGATTTTAATACAGGCGATCGAAATGGCCGGCTACAAACCCGGAGATCAGGTCGCCTTCGCCCTGGACGTGGCGTCGAGCGAATTTTACAAAGATGGCAGCTACGTCTACGACGGCAAGCCCCAGACGCCGGATGACCTGATCAACTATTTGAGTGACCTGTGCGGCCAGTATCCGATTTTATCCATCGAGGACGGCCTGCAGGAGGAAGATTGGGGCAACTGGAAGCCGCTGACCGATAAATTGGGTTCTACAGTGCAACTGGTGGGCGACGATTTGTTCGTCACCAACCCCATCCGCCTCAAAAAAGGCATCGAAAGCGGAGTGGCGAACTCCATTTTGATCAAACTCAACCAGATCGGGTCTTTGACCGAAACGATGGAAACCGTCAATCTGGCGATGCGGAACGGCTACACCTCCGTTATCAGCCACCGGTCCGGGGAAACGGAAGATACAACGATCGCGGATCTCGCCGTGGCCACCGTCGCCGGCCAGATCAAGACCGGTTCCCTGTCCCGCAGCGAGCGGATCGCCAAATATAACCGCTTATTGCGAATTGAAGACGAATTGGGCGATCGCGCCATCTACGCCGGAACCGTCGGCTTCGGACCGAAACGGTAAATTGGGGTGTGGGGGCCGAGGAAGCGGAGGGAGCGGAGGAAGCGGAGGAAGCGGAGGGAGCGGAGGAAGCAGAGGAAGCAGAGGAAGAGAAACGGGTGGAACACCCAAACCGCTTGGGAATCAATTCCCGAGGGCGCAAGCCTTGCGCCCCTACAAGCAAAAATCATCTTCAGATGATTGGGGAGTTTGTAGAGATCTGATATCAACTTGCCCCCTCTGCCCCCTCTGCCCCCTCTGCCCCCTCTGCCTCCCCTGCCCCCTCTGCCTCCCCTGCCCCCTCTGCCCCCTCTGCCTCCCCTGCCCCCCATCTCCCCATTCCCGACTCCCGACTCCCGACTCCCGACTCCCCACAAATATAAGGTGAACTTTGGCAGATATTGAAAAAGTGAGATAGTTTTGAAATTAAGTGATGTTTTGGAGCCGAGCCATGGAATCGTCGTCTCTCCTCACCGATGGCTAGTCCCCCCATCCGGAGGGATCGGGGTCGGGCTATCGATTAAACCCGCCAAACCCTCCAAACACAGATCCCAATTCGCTGCTATCCCAGAAAGCTGCCATGTCAACCTTAGTGATCGTTGAATCTCCCACGAAAGCCCGCACCATCCGCAATTTCTTGCCCAATGACTATCAGGTGGAAGCCTCGATGGGTCACGTGCGCGATTTGCCCCCCTCCGCCGACGAAATCCCAGAAGAATTCAAAGGACAAAAGTGGGCGCAACTCGGTGTCAACGTCGAAGGGGATTTCGAGCCGATCTACGTCGTCCCCAAAGACAAGCAAAAAACCGTCAAAGAACTGAAAAAAGCCCTCAAACAGGCTCAGGAGCTGATTCTAGCCACCGACGAAGACCGGGAGGGGGAAAGCATTAGCTGGCACCTGTTGCAGGTGCTCAACCCCCAAATCCCGACCCGGCGGATGGTCTTCCACGAAATCACCGAAGAGGCCATCCTCGCAGCCCTCCGAGACTGCCGGGACGTGGACGAACAACTGGTCCACGCCCAGGAAACCCGCCGCATCCTCGATCGCCTCTACGGGTACACCCTCTCGCCCCTGCTGTGGAAAAAAATCTCCCGGGGTCTGTCGGCGGGCCGGGTGCAGTCCGTCGCCGTCCGCCTGCTGGTGAACCGGGAGCGGGAACGCCGCGCCTTCCGCCAGGGGGGATACTGGGATTTGAAAGCCCTGCTGGAACAGGCGAAAACCGACTTTGACGCCAAATTGATCACTGTCAACGGCGTGCGGGTCGCCACCGGCAGCGATTTCGACGAAACCACGGGCCGCATCGCCGAGGGGCGCAATGTCGTTTTGCTCGACGAAGCCCAGGCGGAGGCCCTGAAGGATAAACTGGCGGGCAAACCCTGGTCCGTCACCAATATCGAAGAGCGATCCTCGACCCGGAAACCGGCGCCGCCGTTCACCACCTCCACTCTGCAACAGGAAGCCAACCGCAAACTGCGACTGAGCGCCCGCCAGACCATGCAGGTGGCTCAGGGGCTCTACGAGCGCGGTTTCATCACCTACATGAGGACGGACTCCGTGCACCTGTCCGAACAGGCGATCGCGGCGGCGAGAGCCTGCGTTGAGAGCAAATACGGCAAAGAGTACCTCAGCCCCAAACCCCGCCAGTACACCACCAAAAGCAAGGGCGCCCAGGAGGCCCACGAAGCCATCCGCCCCGCCGGACATTATTTCCGCACCCCCCGGGAGACGAATCTCGGCGGCAACGACCTGAAACTCTACGATCTGATTTGGAAGCGGACCGTCGCCTGCCAGATGGCCGACTCCCGCCAAACCAACATTTCCGTGGATTTGCAGGTGGAAGAGGCCGGGTTCCGGGCGTCCGGGAAGCGGATCGACTTCCCCGGCTTTTTGCGGGCCTACGTCGAGGGGTCCGACGATCCCGATGCGGCTTTGGAAAATCAGGAGGTGCCGCTGCCGCCGTTGAAAGTGGGCGATCGCCCGAATTGCAAGGAAATCGAGGCGATCGGACACGAAACCCAACCCCCCGCCCGGTTTACCGAGGCGTCTCTGGTGAAAACCCTGGAAAGCGAGGGCATCGGGCGCCCGAGTACCTACGCCAGCGTCATCGGCACGATTATCGATCGCGGCTACGTCCAGCAAAAGGGCAACGCCCTGGTCCCGACGTTCACCGCCTTCGCCGTCAGCACCCTGCTGGAAAAATATTTCCCGGATTTGGTGGATCTCCGGTTCACGGCCCGCATGGAAAATACCCTGGACGAGATCGCCACCGGACAGGCGGACTGGCTGCCCTACCTGCGGGATTTTTACTCCGGCGATACGGGACTCGAACACCAGGTCAAGGAACAGGAAAGCCAGATCGACAGCAAGGAAGCCCGGACTGTCGAGTTGGAGAATTTGGGGGAAGGGTCCGATGGCATGACCTACCGCCTCTGTATCGGCAAGTTCGGCCCCTACGTCGAGGCTCAGAAGGGCGAGGAAACCGTCACGGCTTCCATTCCCCAAGACCTGACCCCCGCCGACCTGACGCCGGAGTTGATTCAGGAGTTGATCGGACAGAAGACGGAGGGCCCGGAAAAGCTGGGGTTGCACCCGGAGACGGGGGAGGCCATCTACGTGCTCATCGGCCCCTACGGCCCCTATGTCCAGTTGGGGGAAGAGTCGGAAGCCAATAAGAAGCCGAAGCGGGTGTCTTTGCCGAAAGGGGTGGAGAAGGATGCGGTGACGATGGACATGGCGGTGAGGCTGTTGTCCCTGCCGCGGGTGTTGGGGCTGCATCCGGAGACGGGGGCGAAAATTAAGGCGGCGATCGGTCGTTATGGCCCCTATGTGGTCCACGAGGCGAAGGAGGGCAAGGATTATCGGTCGATTAAGGCACCGGATGATGTGTTGACGATTTCGTGCGATCGCGCCCTGGAACTCCTGGCCCAACCGAAACCGGGCCGCCGGGGTTCCAAAAAGGCGGCGACACCCCTGCGGGAATTGGGGGAACATCCGGAGGATAAGGAACCCGTCAATATCTACAACGGCCCCTACGGTCTTTATGTGAAACACGGCCGCACTAATGCCTCTATTCCCAAGGATAAACCGATGGAAAATGTGACGTTGGAGGAGGCGTTGGAATGGTTGGCGGCGAAGGCGAGTTCTAAGTCGAAATCGAAATCGACGAAATCGAAATCGACGAAATCGAAATCTCGCAGTAGTTCGACAACGAAGAAGTCCACGACTCGGAAGACGAGTACGCGGAAGAAGAAGACGGAATAGGCGATCGTAATTGGGGGCACCGGGTTTGGTGCCCTCAATTTTTTGATTAACCACAGAGGCACAGAGGACACGGAGAGAAGAAGGAGGGAGTCAATTACATTCTGCAAGTCTTGATATCAAAGCGAAAAAGTCGGGTCCCCAAACCCATCGGCGATCGACCAACCATAAAATTCCATACGTCTCTCCGGGGATACCATACGGTAAGTGTCCCTCTTTGGCGGTGGAGTCGAATGTCAAGCGTTTGTACTTGATCCATTGATCTTTCACTTTCCATCCCACGGCTTCGCCGAAGGATTCCCAGATCTTCTCATTATAATTTTTCGCGCCTCCCAGACTTTGATAAATTTGCTTCTGTACCGAAAAGCCGAAGCGTCCCCCGCTATATTTCACCCAAAGGCGATCGATCACTCGCAGATCCTGACAGGGAAAATTTTCGATATCTTTTACCCTCAACCATCTTTCGTTTTTTCGTCCCGCCACTTGCAGCATCAGCCGGGTGGTTTCTTCGTCCGCTTCTCGCCATTTTGCGATCGCCAACAGATTCTCCAAGCGTTGATAGCGGCGGGGGGTGACGGGTTCCAAATCGTCCAAAACTTCTGTTGCGGACTGGTAGCGTTTGCCGAAATCCCGTTCTACCAACCGATCCAAAATCTTTTCCAACTCGCGATCGACCGAATTGCCTTGTAAAAAATTTTGCCAAATCCATCCTTCTTCGGAATCGGGAAAATCCGACGGAATCGCCCGAGTTAGCAAGTGCAAACACGTCACCCCCAAGCTATAAAGATCGCTGTTCAATTGCGGTTGTCCCATCGCTTGTTCGGGGGCGCAATAGCCCGGAGTTCCGATCAATGTCCCGAATTTTGTACGGTGCGATCGCACGACTTTGGCGACACCAAAATCGACCAAAACTAATTTTTGATCGGCGCTACGACGAATGATATTATCGGGTTTGATATCCCGATGAATGACATTTTTAGCGTGGACGAATTGCAAAATTTTTAATAAATCTGACAATAATTCTCGAATCTGCCGTTCGGAGAAAACGCCATGTCGATCTAATTCGGATTCTAGCGTCTCTCCGGGAATAAATTCTTGGACTAAATATTGCCGATTATCCGAAATAAAATAAGCGAACAACTCCGGGATTTGCGGATGTTTTCCCAAGTCCTCCAAACATTCCGCTTCTTGGTAAAATAGCTGGGACGCTTTTTCAATATTGTCCGTCCCTTGTGCCTGGGGCAAAAACTGTTTGATGACGCAAAACGGTTTCGAGGGTTTATCTTCGTCGATCGCCAGAAAGGTGCGACCGAAACCGCCTTGACCTAAAATTGACTGGGGATAATATCTTTCTCGCAGGAGTAATTTGCCACCGCACTTCTGACAATATTGGGAATTGTCGGGGTTGGATCGGAGGCAGTCCGGGTTCAGGCATTGACGCATAGACGCAAAACCGGGAATTTATTCCCATTCTATCATCCAGTAGTAGACCGACATGGCTAAAATAATGCTTTAAGGTAGGGTGGGTTAGGCGGCTGAAATCCATGCTGTGACAACCATCTAGAAATCCGCCGTAACCCACCGTTTAAGGTGTGTCGCAGCACTATTTTACTGTTGTCACCCCACCTATAAAATCTTGAATTTTTAATTTTTAATTTTGATGGTGGGTTACGGCGCGGATGGAAAGTTGTGGGTTTTTCCGAAAAATTACGGCCGCGCCTAACCCACCCTACTATTGCTATAAATCCGCCGTAACCCACCTCAGCAGTTGAATTACAGATGTCGCCACATCATCCCGGCTCTAGCCGTACCAGACGCCCGTTAGGCTCATCCGTTAGCACATAAATCAGTCCGTCGGGGCCTTCGCGCACATCCCGCACCCGTTGCCCGATGGCAATGGGGATTTCGTTGACCACTGCGCCCGACTCATCCACATCAAGATAGCGCACATCCTGGGAGACGAGCCCGCCCGCAAACAGGTCGCCCTGCCATTGGGGAAAGCGATCGCCCCGATAGACGAGCAATCCCGATGGGGCGATCGCGGGCGTCCATACCACTAGGGGATCGACCATGCCGGGGCGCGATCGCTCTGACGAGATCTCCCCGCCCGAGTATTCGCGACTGTGGGTAACGACCGGCCAGCCATAATTTTCGCCCGGTTGCAGGCGATTAAACTCATCGCCCCCCCGCGATCCGTGCTCTGTTGCCCACGCCTGCCCCGTGTCGGGATCGACCGTGAGCCCCTGGATGTTGCGATGACCGTAGCTCCACACGGCAGGTTCCGCCCCCGCCGTATCGACAAAGGGATTGTCTGCCGGCACCGAACCATCGTCATTGAGGCGGACAACCTTGCCCAGATGACTCCCCAATTCCTGCGCCTGATTGCGAATCAACTCACCCTCTAGCTCAATGGGCGGATTGCCGCCATCGCCGATGGAAACCAGCATCGTGTCGTCGGGTAGCCAAGTGATGCGAGAGCCAAAATGCTGGCCCCCCGACTTGGCACGATTCACACTAAAAATGACCGTCCAGTCAGAGAATTGAGTGCCGTCAAAGCGGGCTCGCGCCACCTGCGTCTGATTGGCTGATGCCGTCCCTTCGGAATAGGTGAAATAGACCCATTGATTTTCCCCAAACTGCGGATGTAGGGCGATATCCATCAGGCCGCCCTGATTTTGATTGAACACATCGGGGACGCCTGGAATCGGGTTGGGGTCGAGGGTGCCGTCTCGCAGCAGTCGCACGCGCCCCGGTCGCTCAGTAATCATGATGGTGCCGTCCGGTAGCCATGCCATGCCCCAGGGATGCTCCAGCCCTTCCGTCACAATGGTGGGCGACAGTTCGTTGGGGGATCGGGCGATCGCGGGCTCAGTTGGCGCGGCATCTTCGACCGTTGTTTCCTGTGAAGCCGCCACTGCCGTGTCATCGGGTGCAGAGGTGGCGGGCTCCGAATCAGTTGCAGCACAGCTCATCACCATCGATCCGGCCATCAAGGCTCCAGCGATGAAGCGCAACGGAAATTGGGGCATCGTCATCCCTCCTATGGGCAGCTTGGGTGAAAGATCGGTCGGTTTGGGGGACATTACGATCCTGAAGCCTGGCCTGAGTGGGCGACTCTACGCTACCTGTTCGCTCTTTTCTCTGCAAATTTACCATAATCCTGTCCCAGCGATCGCACGACTTTGGCGACACCGAAATCGACTCAAACCAACTTTTGATCGGGGCTACGGCGGGGGATTCGATCGTATCGCAGCAAGGTAGGGGCGCAAGGCTTGCGCCCCGAATTTTAGATGCACCACAGGATTAAGCGGTCAACTGTTCGATCGCTTCAGATCGGGGAGCGACGGACATTTTCTTCAGCCAGCGATAGTTGGCGGCCAGGGCGCCGAAAAATGTCTCGTGAACCGCATATTTGACGCCGAATTCCTCGCACACTTCCGCCACGATGGGGGCGATTTTGGGATAGTGGATGTGGCAGACTTGGGGAAATAGGTGGTGGATGGCTTGGTAGTTTAACCCCCCGACATACCAAGTGATGATGGGGTTTTTGGGGGCGAAATCGACGGTCGTTTTAACCTGAGCGATCGCCCATTCGTCCTCGATATTCAAGTGATTCACGTCGAAAAATTCGGCCGGCTCGATGACGTGGGCCAACATGAAAATGACGCAGGCAACGAGTCCGTGGGTCATGTAGACGATGGTCGCACCCGCCACGGCTTCCAAGGGGGAATAACCGACGGCGATCGGAATCAGTAAAAACACCGCGACTCCGAAAGCTTTGAACGCCAATAAAGTGGCGATGTCAACCCAACTGGGTTTGGGGATAGCGTGGTCGTGGTATTGCCGCTTGAACAGCATGGTTTGCACGTCCGCGATCGACCAATAGTAGGGGATAAACGGATAAATAAACCAGATGAAAAAATGTTGGTAACGATGATACCAGCGGTGTTCCATACTCGGACACATCCGCACCAGTTCGTCACCGTGAATTTCGACGTCATGCCCCAAAATATTCGTGTAGGTATGGTGGAGAACATTGTGGCGAAATTTCCACAAATAACTCGAAACCCCGATCGCATCGTGGGTCAACCCGCACAGATAATTCACCCACCCGTATTTGGAATAACCGCCGTGGTTGCCGTCGTGGCTGATATTGAAGCCGACGGCCGAAACCCCCAACCCCAAAACGATGCAACCCGCCAACTTCATCCAGGTCACATCCGGCCCGAAAATGACAAATGTCCAGGCAGAAACCACCCAAACAACAATAATTGCCGTCTTCAAATACATCGCCGGATTGTCGCGGGGAGAAATATTCTCCGCCTCAAAATAGGCCTCGACGCGGCGATTCAGTTCTTTGCGAAACCCGATACTTTTTCCAAAAGTAACTTTTGAACTTGTTGATTGCATTAAACCGGCTGTTTATTTTTCAGGAGAAACATAATTATAACATTCATAGCAAAAAAAACGGAAAAGCCCCTCGATTTTAAATAAAAATTAAGATTTTCGCATAATTTTCGAGCGGGACGCCACTGCGGTGAGTCGAAATAGCCCCAAGTTCCGACAATCGTCCCGATGGTGCAAGGGTACGATCGCACAACTGTAGCGACACCAAAAT
>NZ_JAYFER010000165.1:0-3033 GCF_055795065.1 Lyngbya sp. CCY1209 | reverse complement strand
CCAAGGGGATGGAAGCCTTACCAGGAGGTTATTTCAGGCATTTCAGCCTTATTTCACTCCCGAACGAATCGCACATTGATATATATTGTAGCGATCCCGGAAAGGGCGATCACGATCCGGCGCGATTTTTTAGTTTAAAATAGCGATCAATGCCGTAGTGTGCCACAGCGGAACTGACAATGGAACCCTTAAAACATGAAGCCTTATCTTTTTTAAAAACCGCCCTGGACGACCCCGCCGCCACCTTCCGAGACGGGCAGTGGGAAGCGATCGCCCGCCTCATTGACAGGCGAGAACGCCTGCTGGTCGTGCAGCCTCGCTATCAGATCGCTCCGGATTCTGCCGGAGTTGATTGAGTGGTGGTCGGGTTGAGGGCGATCGCTTTCCCCTGTTTCATACCCTACTTTTTGGATTCCTCAGCTTTTTCCGCCGGTTCGGTTTTTTCGGGTTCGGGTTCGGATTCCGCTTTGGTTTCCGGTTCGGGTTCGGTTTTGGGTTCGTCTTTCACTTCGGCTTCGGGTTCGGTTTTGGCCTCAAATTCGGCTTTGGCTTCGGTTTTTTCGGACAGGGTTTGTCCCTGATATTTTTGCAGGGTGTCCTGCAATTCTTGGATGCGTTTTTCCTGTGCGCGGATTTTGCGGAGGGTGGCGCGATCGCCCAACAATTGCTGTACCCTAGACCAGAGAATAAACAGCCACGCCAGAATCCCTCCGAAACCCGCCGCCACGATCAATTCCACGGCGAGGGGAGCCTCGACTTCCACCTCTCCGGAAATCAACTGAATGGTGGCCGGCTGGGTATTTTGGAGGCTGAACACCACCAGTCCCAGGGCAATTAAAATAACTAACACAAAATTCAACGCTCGCATAAATTTACTCCCAAACGATTCGTAACGGGTCAACTTTTTCAGATGCATCGACGGGGCCTTTCCACCTCCGAGCGGTTCATCATCCATCGACGCACTTCCCTCAGTCTACGATACGATCGCGAGATGATCCGTTAAGAAATGCTTTTTTGGTGACGAGTTCCGATTTTGGGGCGATCGGCTGGCATGGGGTGGATTTGAGAAACCGGGTCTCAAAAATCTCAGATCGACACCCGAGTCCTTCTCGGACACCGGGTTTCTTCTCCATCAATTTTTAGTCGAGGCGAAGAGCCTTCGCCGTCTCCCCCAGACTCCCACCTAAGAAGGTGAAATTAATTTCGACAATAGCGCTTTCAACTCCGGGGACAATTCTAGAGGCATACTGCCGCGAACGTGCAGGTCTCGTTGCGGGAACGGAATTTCGATATTTCGCTTTCGCAACATGGCTTCAATTTCATAATATAAATCACTTTTAATCACAACTTGGCGTTCGGGGTGGCGGGTCCAAACCCGCAATTCAAAATCGAGAGAACTGTCCCCGAACCCCTTGAATAAAACCTGGGGGGAAGGGATCGTCAAGACATCCGGATTAGCCTTCGCAACGTCCAGCAAAGAATCCTTCACCTTTTCCACGTCCGAACCGTAGGCGATGCCGACAGGAAGTCGCAGTCCGGAGAGGGAATTGTCGTGATCCCAGTTGATCAATTCCGTTTCTAAAAAGCGGGAATTGGGGACGATAATAGAAATTTGATCGAGGGTTTTTATCACCGTACTGCGGGCGCCAACCCGTTCGACGATCCCCTGATATTCTCCCACTTCGATGAAGTCGCCGGCCTGGATGGGACGCTCAAATAACAACACCAAACCGCTGCCGAAATTTTTGGCGATATCTTGAAATCCGAAGCCGATCCCGACGCCCAGGGCGCTGGCGAGAATGGTGAGGGAACTGAGGTTCAATCCCCAGACTTGCAACAATACCAAACTGCCGATACAGATGAGACTATAGCGGATGATGACCGCCACAACTTCCTGGGCGCCGCGGCTGATTCCCGTGGCTTCCAAAATGCGCGATCGCAGCACGTCTTCCAGCACTTTCGCAGTAAAAATTAGCGCCCAAAGCAGGAGCAGCAAAACTAAAATGTCGGGGATGGAATAGGAGTTGTTGTCGAGGCTGAAAATGTCGGAGGTCAGGGTGGTGACGATGGTGCCGCCGACCTGATAACTCCACTGTCGCGTCACCGGAAACTGGTTGGCAATGTAGATAAAAACGGCGAACCACAGCCCGAGGCGGACGCTGGAGAGGGTCAAGTTCAAAAAGACATCTACACTGCGGTGTTGTTTTTTTTGCTGTTTTTGGGAAACGTCATTTTCCGAGGGTAAGAAAGCCTCCAAAATGCGCCGGAGATATTTTTCCCATAATTTTCCGATCGCCCAGTGGGTCAACATCGCACAAATGAGGATCAGTGCCGACCGCAAGATCGCCACTTGCAAAAATTGCAGGCTGCGTTCTTGTTGGGCGCGATTGACGGCGTATTGGATCTCGCGTTTCCAACGGTCGGCCTGTTCCCAAACGTCGTTTCCGGTTTCCGAATCCCGTTCGGTGACGGTCAACAAATATCCGTCATTCAGCCAAATGGTCGGCAGGGTATTATTATCTCTGACAGTCACGGTGATCGGATCGGGCGATCGCACCGCCTGCTGGAGTTTGTTTTCGATCATTTCCGCCCGTTCCAGAGCCGGAAATTCTTGCGAACTGCTGACCTTAAAAATTCGCCGTCCGTCGAGGATCACCGGGGCGGTATTCGACTTGAATGAGGGGATCGTCCCCTGCTGGCCGAGGGCGGGAAAACCCGGAAAGAGGCTCAAAAAAAGAGCCAGACTCAGACCCAGTGCGATGAAAAAAAGGTGGCGAATTTTGCGATCGAAGAATTGCTGGTTCACGGTCGTCCTTTGCTGTCCTGCCTGGTGGTTCGGATGAATCCCTACGAGGAATATTATCGTTTATTTCATCCGTCCGGCGGTAGATTCCCGAAAGACGGGGGCGGGAGTTGCCACTTTTTCGAGAATCGGTATGATAGGGGAAGTTGTGCTATTCGTTCGGGAACGAAATAGGGCTGAAATACCTGAAATAACTTCCCGGTAAGGCTTCCATCCCCTTGGATGGATAT
>NZ_JAYFER010000164.1:0-13754 GCF_055795065.1 Lyngbya sp. CCY1209 | reverse complement strand
GGCTGGGGGGGATGGGGGCTGGGGGGGATGGGGCGGGGGAGATCATCTGTTTTTAAGTGGTTCGAGGATCTCCGTATAAACCCGTTCCAATCCTCGAATACAGTCGCGATCGTCGTAAAGGCAAGATCGATTTTTTTCGATCTCCCGAGCGATCGCCTCCCTTTTTTCCGAGTGTAACCCCAACTCCACCGCAATTTCCACATATTCCGCCTCAGTTTTGGCGATCGCTTCCGTAATTCCCAACCGCCGCAAAATCCCCGCCGACTGGCGAGCACGCATCACATTTCCCTCGTGGGTGACGATCGGCAAACCGCAGGCGATCGCGTCCAATGTCGTCGCAAATCCGGTAAATTGGAACGTATCCAAACCGACATCAACCAACCGGTGAAGTTGCAGATATTCCGAATATTCGAGGCGGGGTAAAAAAATGCAGCAATCCTCGCCCCGAAGCCCCAAATGCCGAAATGCTGCATACAGGCGATCGCGAAACTGTTCGGTAATTTCCGAGTTCCAGTGGGACATGAAAACGAACTGCGATCGTGGCACCATGCGGGCAATTTCACCATAAATTATATCATATTGTGGTAAATATTTGAACAAAGATTGACAGGATAAATAGATCGTCCCATCTTCCCACAAATTCCAATCCGATCGCCGCCTTTCAAGCTCCGGGAGTTGGGGCGGTTGAATGGAGATTCCCAAATGCGGCAACCGGATCAATTTTTCGCCGTAATAATTTTGGGCCTCGGGGGGTTCGAGAAGTTCGGCGGAGATAAAATAATCGACCGTCGGAAATCCCGCCGTCACCGGATGTCCCCAGGTTGCACACTGAACCGGGGCGAGTCGCAGCCCCGCCAGTTGCAGGGTTTGGGGACACATTCCCAGTTCTAAAAATACCAGAATATCCAGGCGATCGCGGTGGATGGTTTGGGCGACTTTTTCCAGGTCATTGGGGATGTGATAAAAGCGGTCGGCGTACCATTCATACAACTCCGTCATGCGATCGCATTCCCGCCCGGTATAATAGCAGTAAACCTCGAAGCGATCGCGATCCAACTCCTTCACCCAACCCAAAAATAAATTGCCGACGGTGTGCCACTGCAAGAACGAACAGACGTAGCCGACCCTGATTTTACCCCGTTTTTCAATAACTGGAGGTTGTCCCCAGCCGGGATAGTGGGCGACCATCACCCGATGCACGAATTCCCCATATTTTCGCTGCAACTCTTTCTCGGATAGTTCGTTTTTAAAGAGGGTCTCATCTCCCTGATATTGCAAATAAAAGTTTGTCCCATCCCCGACCCCTCGCAGGGTTTCCGTTTCGTCAATTGGCGTTTTCGCAATTAAAGCCGTCAAATCTCGTTCAAACCGTCGGCGATAGGCGATAATTTCTTCGGGATTCTTGTAGAGAAGTGGCAGCAGTCGCAGTTTGGCAAACTTCAATGGAATGTTACCTGGAAATTGCTTCAGGGCGGTTTCGGCGATCACGATCGCCTCTTCGATTTTGCCCGTTTCTTGCAATGCCGCCATCAGGGGAATGTAAGGTTCCGTCGCCGTCGGAAGGGTTTCGATCAGAGCTCGATAAATGGCGATCGCCTCTCGGTATCGATTCAGTTTTTGATAGCAGTCGGCGAGGGCGAGGGAAACCTCCAAATTCTCGAACTGATTTTGCAGGAATTCTCGATAGTGACGGAGGGCGGTTTCATATTCCCCCCGATGGTGGGCGGCGGAGGCAAAATAAAACGATCCCCGGCGAGCATTTCCCGCGGCGACCCAAGCCAGTCCTAAAGCTTCCAACAGTTCCGGAGCGACCGTTTTTTCCAGGGCTTCTTCGTAGGTTGCGATCGCCCGTTCGGGTTGATTTTGCAGCAAAAATAGACCGCCCAAACCCAAATAACCCCAACAAAGATCGGGACAGATGGCGATCGCTTGCCGATACTCCGACTCCGCCGCCGCCAACTGTCCCGACTCCATCAGCCGACATCCAGACTGATAGTGAAGATTTGCCCTTTTAAAACCCGTATCAATCATACAAAGGTATCGGGAAAATCGACAATTGAAAATGATCGATTATCAACTATAGCAGTGTGAAATGATTCGTGAAATTTCGATCGTCTCAAAGCCCCCAGAATTGGGGGTTTGGGGGCCTGATATTTTTCAGAATGATTAAAGAATTGCTATATCAATTGATCCCCCACTTTATCTGAACCCATTCGGACGGATGGGAGCACTGCCGCCGGGGGACGGACTCGGGCCAGAATTGGGGCGGATGGGCCCACATCCCCCCGGAGACGGGCGGTTTCCTTGGGCGATGCGGGGTGAAGAGAGGGTTTCGAGGGATTTAGCCACGTCCCGCCGCACCTGGCGATCGCTGTTTTCCAGGGCTCGGGTCATGGGGGCGATCAGGGCCGCTTCGATTTTTCCGAGGGCGAAGGCGGCTTTGGTGCGGACCTGCATATCCCTGTCTTCGAGGGCTTTCCGGAGGGCGGGAACCGCCGGTTCCCCGACGCGACGCAGGGCGATGGCGGCGCCGATGCGAACCTCCTCGTCGGCATCTTTGAGGGCGGCGATCAGTTGCGGAACCGCCACCGCCGCCGCCTGATCCAGGGTTCCCAGGCCGAAGGCTGCCCCCTGGCGGACGGCGGGATTTTCATCGTCCAGGGCTCCCGCCAGATCCGCGATCGCAGCCTCCAGAACCGCCGGGGAAGCCGGTCCGACCTGTTTCAGGGCCACCGCCACATCCATCCGCACCGCCGGATCGGCATCTTTGAGGCTCGACAGCAGGGCCGGCAGGGCTTCCCCCGCCTCCGATCCCATCGAACCCAAGCCGTAGGCCGCGGCGCGCCGGATGGCGGGGTCAGCATCTCCGAGGGCTTCCACCAACACGGGAACCGCCGCAGAACCCATCTGTTTCAGGGCTTTGACCGCCGCGAGTCGGTTTTGACGCTTGTCGCTGCCGAGTTCTTCAATTTGGGCGATCGCTTTTGCCGTCGCCGTCGCCTGGGTTGCCGTCGTCCCCACCCAGCACAGAGCGACAGAAAGGCACAGTAAAGCCAATTTGGGCGAAGCAAAATTGGGTTTGGCGTTGTTGTCCATATCAAACACCTGCTGTAAGGGTGGAAGTGAATTTGAGTGAATCGACCGATGTCGAACCGTTTAAAACCTACACCCAAATCAAGTGAGTCTATCTTATCATTCCTTCCCACACTGCGATTAGGGTAGAAAGTCGAAGTCGATGAGTAATCGCCGGGGTAGGTTCCCATCGTTGATAATCACCCCCAGAAAATCGCCATTATTTAATTCAAGAATGATATCGTTCAATCCGTCGCCGTTGACATCATTTTGACCGGGGGACAAGTCCGGGCGATCGCGTTCCAAACTCAATGTGTCGATCTCGTCAAGATTGGACAAGCCGAGGACATCAATTTTATCCCCCAGCAAGAGATTGTTATTGGCGGTAAATCCGCGAATTTCATCCACGTCTGCCAGCCGGGAACTGGCTTCATCCGCGTCGAGAATGTAGATGTCATCGTCGAAACCGCCGATTAGCGTATCCCGACCCGAACCGCCATCTAAAACATCATTTCCGCGATCGCCATAGAGAATGTCGTCGCCCTCATTTCCGACGACCGTATCATTATCTTGTCCGCCATAGATAGAGTCTTGATCCCTTCCCCCTTCCAGGAAATCATTCCCGAGATTTCCAAAAATGTTATCTCTTCCTAATCCGCCGAAAATGCGATCGCCATCTTGCCCCCCAAATAATCGATCGCCACTATTCCCCCCAGAAATAGTATCGAACCCTTGGTTGCCATTGATGAGTACCGGTTCGTTGATCGTTTCCGGAGATTGTAGACTGTCATTTCCGGCTAAAAGCAACACGCCATCCGGGTGGGGCAACACTTGTCCGGGAGTGAGAAAAATAATATCATCTTGTGGCGAACCGAGCAGGGCATTGATCCCCAAAATCCCCAAGTTTATACTCGGAGTTAAAAACGTTGCCATAATTCAACATCCTCAACACAATATTTTGCAAATGGTTCCAGTTTAACACAGATAATGAATGAATTTATCGGTTTTTTCAAGGGTCGCAAAGTTCGCCATTGCCAAGTATCTGACGGATTGCTGCCAAATTTATCAAATCGGTTTCCTTCAAGTTGGATAAACCGAGCCATTTTTCCGCCAGCGATCGCCTCACCCGACGCAGCCGCCTCGACGCCTCCAATTTGGACGGTTCACCTCCCCGCAACTCGTGGTTTAAAATCGTCGTATAAATAAGCAGCGATCTGATCCGATGTGCCGGTGATAAAAATTGATACTCATCCGCAAAACAAACCTTTTCAAAAAAAGCGAGATCTGTATCTGTCCCCTCCCGCATATTTTGACAGGTTTTCTGGCGATCGTGCAGCCGAAAATAAGATAGGGTTTCGTCGATAAAACCTACCTTGGCGACGGCGAAAATCCGCCACCACAAATCCAGATCGACCAACTGATTTAAGTGAGGATCGAATCCTCCCACGCGATCGCATACTTCCTGACGCAGCAGAACCGTCGTAGGTTCCCCAATTTTATTGATCGGATGCTCAAATAACTGCGAATCTGCCAGCAATTCTCGCCCCCACTGCAGCGGCTTCAAATTCGACCATCCCCGCTGCAAATCCCGGAAATTCTCGTAAACCATCCTCAAATTTGGGTCATTTTCCGCCCCGTCATCAAACACCATCTCTCGCCGGGAAAAAACCAGACCAATTTGCGGATCTTGTTCGGCGACATCCACCATTTTTTCGATGCAGTCAGATGTCAATAAATCATCTTGAAATACAAACTTTATATACTTTCCATTAGCCTGGGAAATGCCGGCATTGCAATTGTCGGCAATCCCTTGATTTTCCTGAACAATTAACCGAATATTGACAGGGGCGTTTTCTCGAAATAAACAGGCGATCGCGATCGTCCCATCCGTCGAACCATCGTCAGCAATAATTAGCTCAATTGCCGGATACGTTTGCAGCAACACACTCGAAATCGCTTCCGCCAAAAACCGCTCCCCGTTGTAAGTCGGAATACAAACACTCACCAGTGGCAATGGCTCAGACGGCGGATGACCACTGGAAGTGACAGGATCGGAATCGTCAGGTAAAATGGATTTGTACATCTGAGTTATTAGATCAGATTTTGCAATTATGGTTTGGCATACTTCTTGCGGCGATCGGGTCTTGGATAAAATCGAAGCAGAATTTTATTTAAAAATCTTGCAAGACTCTTTTCAAGTCACATTAGAAGCGATCGCTGCTTTGCGAGAAATTCTAGAATGGGAATTATCATAAAAGGTAATATCAAACTAAAAATGGGGGCGATCCATTGCCCCCAACCCCAGAGCGATCGCCACTTTACAGCCGAGCCGGACTCGCATAGGGCCCCCGTTTCAACGCATTCGCCAGCGCATCATTATTCTGCCTGAGTCCTTCGTAAAAGAAACAAACCTCCCCCCTAACGCCCCGATATCGGTTGTAATCGATCGCCTTCAACAGATCGTCCGGACTGATGTGGTAAGACCCCACCCGAACCAAAAGACCCGGAGAAAGTTTGGGCAACTGCCAATCCCTAAACTGGACATCCACCAACTTATCCACCAAACCTTTGTAACTCCAAAAATTGCGGCGGTACAACTGCGGGTGAATCATGTCCACCAAATCGCGATCGATCCAGGCGATATAGTCCTGGAGATATTCATTCAACCCCCAACTGTAGACGCTCGGCGCCATCGAAATCAGCAAGTTAGGTTTGATCGCCTTCACCTCCCGCCGCAAACGGGCCAGAAACTCCGTCAAAATATTCGCCCGCCACTGCAACCACTGCGAATCCTTGTGGTACAGAGGCGGCTGGCGGCCGAACTCGTCAATGTAACGTTGAACCGTTTTTTGATCGTATCCCCCCTCCGAGGGCAGTGCCGGCATCCGGTCGTCCCCCTGAATCCCGTCGATATCGTACTTGCGGACGACCTCCAAAATCAAACTCAAAATAAAATTCTGAACCTCCGGGTCCAGGGCATTCATCCACTCGAACCCATTTTTGACCACCATATTGCCCCGGGCATCGATCGCCGCCCAGTGAGGTTTCCGGGTAAGGATGCGTCCCCCATTCTGCTGGTAAGAACTCGCGAACCCGTACTCGAACCACGGAATCACCTTCAGTCCGACCCGGTGAGCCTCTTCGATCACCTCCGCCAGGGGGTCGCGTCCTCTGGCATAGAAATCAATCTCCACCCCGAAATTTTGGCTCATCACTTGAGAGCGGTACATGGTGACTCCCTTGTTCCACACCACCGGGAACACCACGTTAAAACCCGTATCGGCCAAAAACTCCATCGCCTGGGCGATCGCGGGTCGAGAGTAGAGAACCCTGCTATCCGTACTGGTGAGCCAGACGCCACGAACTTCCATGCTACCTCCTGTTTCCGTTAACTCGATCTCCATGTTGAGAATTTTCGGGTGGCGAACCCCCCCATCCGCACAGTTGACCCTTGTCGCCCGACTCAATTCGAGCGGCGCACCTTGCCCAGTTTATCTCCCAGACATTATCCTTAACTCAGGGGCAATTTTAACAATGTATCGAAGTCAACCAATCAATTGACAGATTCCCCGGCTCCTGCTCCCTCCTGGGATGAGTCCCCGAGCAGTGAACGCACGTCCGAGGCATCAGGTTCGAGCAATGGGGAAAGGAACATACTTTTTATGGGAGTTGCAAATCGCGATCGGTCCGATTGGGTGGGGCGGGGAAGTAGAATTCTCCCCCGACATCTGCCATGCTCCGAGATACTCACCTCAGCCGCCGAATTTGACCGTCCCCCATCTCTTCAATCCCTCGTGACGGGCGACCGACAGACCCCCCGTCCTCCCGGTCAGCCCGAGAGCCGATCGCTTCACGCCGAAAATCATCGCTTCCCCACCCCGAGCCGCCCCCACCGAACCCCACCATCGATCCGGTGTCGGGCATCCCTGGAATATTACAGACTCGTTGCCGGCGATACGAGCTGAATGGGATTGTCCCGACCTCACCGGGCTTCGGAGACGGTCGATATCTCTGGCAACGTCCGATACAGTCGCCGACAGGCGGTTGTTTTAGAGTATTTTCGACGGCCGATCCGAGTTGGCGCGAAATCCCATTTCCGATCCGATCGCCCGGAGATCGGCGACTTGACATTTTGTGAACCGAACGGTTCGCACGCTCGCCCTACGAACCGGTTTGGGTTGAGTCGATCGAAGATTTTCCGTTTCAACAGATTCAAGTCAATTTCTGATTTTGTATGAAGGCTAGTGAAACAGTTAGCGCCCACAAACTTTTAACTCGATACGCCCGGGGAGAACGAAACTTTGGCGGCATCTCCCTGACCGCGGCAGCATTGAAAAAAGCCACCCTGAACCGCATCGACCTGGCGGGCGCCGACCTGACGGACGCCTGTCTGGTTCGAGCCCGCCTGGTCGCCGCCAATTTGAATCGCGCCGATCTCAACGGCGCCGACCTGTCGATGGCCGTTTTGATCGACGCCACCCTCAGCGGCGCGAGCCTCGCCGGAACCTGCTTGCAACAGGCCGACTTGAGCGGGGCCATTTTGACCGGCGCCATTTTGTCCCGCGCCAACTTGACCGGCGCCAACTTGACCGGCGCCAGTTTGATCGGAACCTGCCTGCTCAACGGTTCCCAACTCGCGGAGGCCGTCCTCGTCGGGGCGACCCTGAGTCGGGCCATTCTCAATGCCGCCGACCTCCGAAAGGCCAATTTGACCCGGGCGATTTTGAGCGAAGTCGATCTCAGCGGCGCCAATTTGAACTCGGCCCGCCTCATCCGCGCCCACATCTGCCGGGGAAACCTGAGCGGAGCGGACCTGACGGCCGCCGACCTGAGCGAGTCCCACCTGCACCGCGCCAACTTCTGCCTCGCCAACCTGACCGGCGCCAATTTGGAAGGGGCCGATTTACGAGCGGCTAATTTGAACGGCGCCAAACTCGGCGGCGCCAATTTGCGGGGGACGAACCTGCAACAGGCGAATCTCAACGGGCTGACATTGCACGAAGCCGACCTCCAACTCGCTGACCTCAGCAAAGCCGACCTGCGGGGAGCCAATCTGACCGGAGCCAATCTGACCGGGGCTAACCTCCTGGAGGCCGACCTGCGAGGGGCTAACCTCAGCCACGCCAACCTCAGCGGGGCGGGACTGCTGCTCACCTCCCTCCGGGGCGCCAATTTGAGCGGAGCCAACCTGAGTCAGGCCAATTTGATCGGGGCGAGTTTGAGTGTCGCTAATTTGGACGATACCATTCTGGAGGGGACGATCCTCCCCAACGGGGCGACCCACCACTGAACGGAGTTCGGGCGATCGCCGTATCTCCCCCCGGCCGGGGATTTCCGAACACTTTCCCGGGGGTGCGATCGCATCGAAATCCATGTGATAGACTAATAAAGTTTGAGACCTAATCGGGTGGAGGTGAAACCGCGCAGAATGAAACAATTGGGAACCCATCTGGTCATTGACGCCTGGCAGTGTCCGGCAGATCTTTTAAATGACCCCGAACGTATTCGCCGCGCCATTCTCGATGCAGTTGCGGCCGGAGAAGCAACGCTCATAGATTTTTGCGTGCATCAGTTCAGTCCCCACGGCGTGACCGCGACGGCGACCTTGGCCGAATCCCACATCGCCATCCATACTTGGCCCGAATACGGCTACTTTGCGGCCGACCTATTTTTCTGTGGCCGGGGCAATCCTCACAAAGCCGCTCGGTATTTGGAAGTTGCCCTCCAAGCCCAGCAAGTCAACTGGCGCGAATTTAAGCGCGGTTTCGAGCCAGAACTGGGCGGCCCCGACGCCTCCGCTAGTACCGCCGCCCCGGTGGCTCCCCTGGTCGAAACCGGTATCGTTCGCCGATAAAAATCGGCCCGGGACAAATGGTTTCCAGCCCTCAGCTTTGCGACGGGAAAACAGATCATTCCACGATGGCAAATCGTGGAATTTCTGTCTGGGGGAAAAGTCCGCGTCCGGCACCACCTAACGCTGTTGCAGCAGGGGGCGCACCACCCAGTAACCTGCACCGAAGGCGGCGACCACGATCAGGGCGATCGAGACCACCAACCACACCCCGCTCAATTCGGACCGCTCCGGCCCGGAAGCCGGCCGCAGGCGTCCTTCCGGTTCCTCCGAAAACTGGAGGTCGGGTTGGCCTCCACCCTGCGGTTGTCCCGGCGGCGGGGGAAACACCAAATCGCGATCGCCACTCTGGGATTCCGCACCCGCCGAAAAGCCCGGCACTCCTTGGGGAGGCACCGCCGGAGCGTCCGCCTCCCCCGAATTGACGGCGAAACTGGGATGAGCTGCCGGAGCAACCGACGGGGGCATTTGGGAAAGTCCCACCTGGCTCGTCCCTCGAGCCACTTCGATCGCCTGCTGAAGTTGACTCGCCGCCCGAATCACGTGCTCGAGTTCGTGCCGCAAACTTTGATTCTGCTCGAGGAGCTGTTGATTCTGGGTTTGGAGAGAATCCACCAGCGTCTGGGACGCCTGTAACTCCGCCGTCACCTCCCGATAGAGGGAAATCGGCACGGACGGAGAATAAGGACTCGAACCGCCCGGGGGAGTCCCATTGGAGACGGTAGGATTTTGTATAGGATTTGACATGGCACTCAATAATTAATCGTCATGTTGAGCTATGATGAAGCCAAATTCAATTGTCAACCGGGATGGATAATACTTGCCATTAGAGCAATCCGAAGCCATTTCGTCAAGGAATTGCCGGCACTCAGCCCGACTGAATACCAACCGAATTGAGGAGATTTGTCGTCCACCGCCATCGAAACCATGAACGATCCCCAAGCCGCATCCCATCTTTCCGCATCGAATCCCTCCCCAGAAATGAAATACGGTGAACGGGAGATTCTCGAAGGGGAGCTGGTGACATTTCCCAATCCCCGGGTCGGGCGTCGCTATGAAGTCCAGATCGTCCTGCCGGAATTTACCTGCAAATGTCCCTTTTCCGGTTATCCCGATTTTGCCACAATATATCTGACCTACGTGCCGGACGAGCGGGTGGTGGAGTTGAAGTCCATCAAACTCTACATCAACAGTTACCGCGATCGCTACATCTCCCACGAAGAGTCCGTCAACCAGATCCTCGACGACTTCATCGCCGCCTGCGACCCCCTCGAAGTCTACATCAAAGGCGACTTCAACCCCCGGGGTAACGTTCATACCGTCGTCGAAATTCGCCATACCAAACCGTAACGACTCCCGCCCGACTCTCCTCCCCCACTACAAACCGAATCCCAGAAACCCCCGACAAGGTTTCCGGAGAATCGGTTCGCCCGTGATATAATAAGAGCTTGTGTCGAATTCCAGCCATTTCATGCCCAAACTTAAAACTCGCAAGTCAGCAGCCAGACGCTTCAAAGTGACTGGAAGTGGCAAGCTCGCCCGTCGCAAAGCCTTTAAGAGCCACCTCCTGCAACACAAAAGCTCCACCCGCAAGCGCCGTTTGTCCAAAATGCAACTGGTCAACGAGCGAGATGCCGAAAACGTGCGTCTGATGATGCCATATTTGTAACGTTATAGTTCGATTGAATCAACTTTAAGGACAAAAGCAACCATGACACGAGTTAAACGCGGTAACGTCGCCCGGAAACGTCGCAAAAAAGTTCTCAAACTCGCCAAAGGATTTCGCGGCTCCCAATCCAAAAACTTCCGCATCGCCAATCAGCGCGTCATGCAAGCCCTTCGCAACGCCTACCGCGATAGACGGCGACGCAAGCGCGATTTTCGCCGGCTTTGGATCACCCGCATCAACGCCGCAGCCCGGATGCACGGCATCAGCTACAGCCAGCTCATGGGGAATCTGAAAAAAGCTGAAATTCAAATTAACCGCAAAATGCTGGCCCAATTAGCCGTCCTCGACCCGGAGACCTTCGGGAAAGTGGTCGCCCAAGCCACTCAAGCTCAATCCTAACGGATGGGGAAGCAACCTGTTAAACTGGGTAGAGCCCGACACTGAATGATGGGTGGAAGTGATTCTGCCCGTCTTCAGAATGCTCTTGTACTCATCACGATTGAAACAGGGTATGGATAGTAATCTAGCAGTTTTCTATCTAGTATTATTACTGGTTTTTTTGTCTGGTGCCGGATTCTTTATCCTGCGCCAGATTTTTAGAACGCGCCGGGTCGAAAATAACCTGTCCCAGTTACAAAATAAGTTGGCTAATGAAAGGGGAACGGCTCAGGAGTATTACCAACTCGGCTGCATCTACAACGACAAGAAGTTATTTTCTCAGGCGGTTTCCGTGTTGCAGAAGGCCCTGAAAGCGGTGGACGAACAAGAACCGCCTCAGAATGTCGCCATGATCTGCAATGCCTTGGGTTACGCCCACTTCGCCAAGGAAGAATACGATATCGCCATTCGTCAGTATAAGGAAGCCTTGAAGCTCGACCCGGATTATGTCACCGCTTCCAATAATCTCGGCTACGCCTACGAGCGCAAAAAGCTCACATCCCAAGCCCTGGAAGCTTACGAAAAGTCCCTCAGCCTCGATCCCGACAATGCGATCGCCTCCCGGAGGGCCGAGTCCCTCCGCAAACGCTTGGGGATTCCCACCTCCGAACCCGCCCCCCGCTAATCTCCGATGCACCCCACAGAGATCATCTCCCCCGCAAAATCGCGGGGGAGATTTTTTGATGGGGAAAGCATGGGACTTGGAAAACCCCGCGCCTTCACACCGGGAATGAAAAGCGACCCGCCCGACTCGAGTCGCCGTCACCTCAGTTTTTTGTATTTGAACTGAATCAGATTTTCCGGACACACCCAACTCCCAAGCCCCAACCCGATCAACTAGCATATACCAGAATCCGATTCGGAGGTTGAAAAATGACGGTCTCAATTCGTGAGCTGAAAACCTTAACTGAAAATTTTAATAGCGATCCCAAATGTTCGTACTCCTTGCCAGCTCGGGCCTATATCAAGCCGGATTTTCTGCAAATTGAGCGGGAGGCGATCTTTTACAACAGTTGGCAGTATGTCTGCCATGTTGAACGGCTCCGTCATCCCGGAGACTATATCGCCATCGACATTCAGGGGCGACCGGTCGTAGCTGTCCGCGATCGCGCGGGCCTGTTGCGGGCCTTTTACAACGAAGGATCTCATTACATTGCTGGATATGCGTAATTACCAGGTCACAACATACGATATTTATTCCAGCCAAATTGGACCCGCCAGCCCGACCAGTAACTCGGCCTACAACGTTGAAGGGGCAAGCGTCCAAGAACATTTCCTCTGGTGGCTGTGGCCCAATACCGGCTGGCTACGTTACCCAGGCGATCCGAATTGGATGGTCTGGCACTTCATTCCGATTGATGCTGAAACGACCATCGAAACCTTCGATTTCTTCTTCCAAGAATCGACCCCAACGGCTCAACAAATGGAAGCCATCGAATATATTGACAAAGTGTTACAACAGGAAGATATCGACATTATTGAAAGCGTGCAGCGGGGCATGAAGACACCCGCCTACGAAAAAGGAGGGCGTTTCGTCGTCTGTAGCGGAAACGACAAAGGTGAAACCGAACAAGGAGTGCATCACTTTCATGGCCTCTATTTGAAAGCCATCAATCGATACCTTCAGGCTGAGTCCCCCGATCGCGTCGAGCCGGCTCCCCCGAGTCAGCCACAATGGAGTATATGAGCGTCCCCGCGATCCGAGAAAACGTATACAAGCGGATTGCACCGGGAAAAAAGATGGTCAGATCGGATGATTTGAAAGCCATTAATCGATACCTTCAGGCCCGGTCCGCCGATCGCATCGAGCCGGATGCCTCTAGTGGCCCACAACCGAGTACATGAGTGTCCCCATGATCGAAGAAAACGTACACAAGCTGAGCTCAAGCCCAGAGGCAAATTCCTGGCCACGGACTATGGTATCTCCGATCGGCCATTGACCCAAGAGCAACAGGCCGTACTCGAGAGCAAGGGCTATCACCTGCTCATGCGCTCAGAGTATTACGATCTCTTCGAGCACAATACATTCATCCGGATTCAAGTTTCCGACGACACGGAAGGCTACGCTCGTCACACCCGGGCCGAACTCGACCGTCTGCTGGCGCAGGAGGATCAAATCACTGCACAGTATTCCGTCGCCGCGATCGCAAAGACGGTTGAAACATTTAAGAAAAAACTCCAAGACATCGAAGACGGCATCAAAACCTACTGGTTGATCCGGGCCGAAAAATATTCGATTCAATCCCAAAGGTTAAAAGGTCGCGTGGCCATTTGCACGGGTGCGTCTTCTGGCATTGACCGAGCGAGTGCGATCGCCTTGGCCGCTCACGGTGCCACCGTCGTCATGGCCGCCAGGAATGCCGACAAGCTCAACACAGTGAAAGCACTCATTGAGGAGCAAGGGGGCGCTTGCTTCGTCGCACCGACGGATGTCACGCAGCGCGAACAAGTCCTGGACTTGGTTCGCATTGCCACGGAGCGTTACGGCCGTGTTGACGTGCTGATCAATGCCGCCGGCGTGATGTTCTACACCTTCATGCCTTGAAATCCAGGTTTTAGAGGTTTCGAGGCTCCCACGAGCGTGTTAAGACACGATCGCTCATTGCTATAGGTCCCTACTGTCGGGTCGGGCCGAATATTTGCTGCAGGGAGTTCCCCGAGACTACGTTCGGCCGGAGCCACCGACGGAACCGGAGCCGAGCCAAGGGCGGGCCTACTTTTTGG
>NZ_JAYFER010000163.1:0-6216 GCF_055795065.1 Lyngbya sp. CCY1209 | reverse complement strand
TTCATCTTAAATGAGGCGATCGGATCTGAATCCACAGGCAAGATGCCCGATGCTCCGTTTTGAATTTTGCCTCATTTTAGCCGAAACGGTCTACTACTGGAATGACACACCTTAAACGGTGGGTTACGGCGGATTTATAGATCGCTTTCACAGCATAGGTTTAAGCCACATAACCCACCCTACGAATCCAGCACATTTTTAGCTTTGTCGGTCTACTACAATTAACTTTACTAATTCGGATAATTTGAAATTTCAATGGCGATCGCATATAATGACCCAATAAAGGTGCGGAGCCAGGAAAAATGACGGCAGTTTCCCCCCTTCTTCAAAAAACCGAAATTATTTATCCCAGTGCGGACGGTTACCGTCTGGTGGAAGACGGTTATCAGGCGATCGCGGATAATTGCAGCGAAGTTTTGGGCTTAAAGTTGCAGGTATAGCAACGAGCGCTGGCGTGGTTACACGCCGGGAATGATCAATCTCCCTACGACCGACTCCCTTTTATAGCTTTTGTAACTATACGAGCGCGCACTGCTATAGAAGGCAAATTAATTGGGTTTTACCGCCAAGATGACGGCCAGAAATTATTAATTCCCGACGAATTAGCCGAGGCACTGCAACAGGAAACTCTAGCTCGACAGCAAGCGGAGGAACGGGCGGAAACCGAACATCAACGGGCAGAAACCGAACGGCAGCGGGCGGAAACCGAACGGCAACGGGCGGAAGAATTGGAAGCCTTACTCGCCCGATACCGAGCACAATTCGGCGACTTAAACCCGTAACGGAAGGAACAATTATTAATTATTAATTGTTAATTATCAATGATCAATTGATTTCCCCGCCGCTTCGTCCAGCAGCCACCACAGTTCCCCCTCGGGCCGGATATATCGGCTGGGGTAGGCGTCGGCATCTGCCTCGGGGGCGAACACCTGGGCGAGGGCCGATCGCTTACTCTCCCCCGCCACCAGGAACAGGACGCAGCGGGCTTTGTTGAGGAGGGGAATGGTGAACGTGAGGCGGGGTTGGCCGTCTTTGTCGCCCACCGTCACCAGGCGATCGCACACCTGTAACGCTTCAGTGCGGGGAAATAGGGAAGCCGTGTGGGCATCGTCCCCCATCCCCAGCAAAATCACGTCCAAACTGGGGACTTCCCCGGGCGCCACCCCGAAAAACGATCGCAATTCAGCATCGTGACGCTCGGCATCCGCCGCCGGATCTCCCGCCCCGGTGGGCATCGGGTGCAGGTTGCCTTCCGGGAAATCCACCCGATCCAACCAGGCTTGCCGAGCCATATTTTGGTTGCTGTCCGGGTGATCTGGGGGGACGTAGCGCTCATCTCCCCAGAAAATGTGAATTTTGTCCGTGGGGAGGTCATCCCCGGCCAGGGCTTCATAGAGGGGCTTTGGTGTCCCGCCGCCGGCCAGGGCCAGGGTGAATTGACCCCGGGTTTGAACGGCTTCGGCGAGTTTGGCGAGGAGAATTTCGTGCGATCGCGCCACGAGTTGCTCCCGGTCGGCCAGAATTTCGACAATTTTTTTCATGGTGGGGGGGATTAGAATGCGCTGTGCACAAATATAGCGCCGCGGGTGGGGAATAGGGAATAGGCAATGGGGAATAGGCAATGGGGAATAGAAACAGCCGTCAATACCGAAGCGCGACACTTGCGATCGCAAAGCATCGGCCTCGAAAACCGTCCCTCGTCCGGCGGCGACACGGAGCTCCCCTCCGAGAAACCACGGATGTCAGATCACATCTTTACTGTGTTTTCTATCACCCATTACAGCCGATCAATTTCACCCCGGCGGCGGCATCACATCACGGTATCCAAAACAGATTTCGGCCAATAATCAAGACAATAGGGTATTGTTTTTGGGGTGATACCAGTCGCACCCCGATCCGAACCCACCCCGTTCCTCCCGCCACTCCATCCTCGCCGGTCGAGTGCGGTTTTCCCCCGAGATAAGCAGATGGATATTCAACCTCGTGAGAACAAACTCAAACCCAATCCCTTCACCGCTTACCGAGACCCGGATACCGGCAAGTGGGTCGTCATCAAATCCGAAGAAAAAAAAACTGAAACCCGAGTCGCTTGAAGGAGGGAACGTCGGAAATGACCCGCCGGATTGATTGGCATCGGCCCGAGCGCCCGTCGGGTGAGGCTTCCGCGAGGGTTTGGGCGATCGCTCCGGAATGGAATTTCGAGAAGGGGAAAGGAACGAAACGCCGGCCGATGTCCCGTCAGGTGTCCGACAAGCGCCCAGTCTTTTGCCGTTCAAACCCTTAGTAATGTGCCACTTTCTCAAGTGTCCGACGGCGACCCGCGATCGCACTTCCCGATCCCGACCCGGGACTTCGCACCCCTGTCACAGTTGAAAGAGTGTCACAATTTTGGGGGGGGCAGTCGTCGGACTCCAACTAAATTAAAATTATTGAATGGAAATCAAAACCGATGACAGCTATCACCTATTCCGAAAAAAGTTCCGCCACCCAATCCAATTCTTGGCTGTATTCGATCGCCGAAGAAGTTGATCGCTTCACCGGAGACGATTGGTTAGCCCTGTGCCCCGACATCAGCGAAGGCGAATTGTACCGGGACTGGTTTCTTTGGTATGACAGCGAAGTGACCGGCGCCTGGGAAGCCTACGACCACCTCACCGACCAGCAGCTCATTTCCCCGAATTTGGAGCAAATCAAAGCGCAAATTGACGCGATCGAAGGCCACCGCCAACTTTCAGCCAGCAACATCGCCTGAAACCCGACCGTTTCCCCGACAATCAACAAATGTTAAAACCCTTGGGGGCCCTTCAACCCGATCGCCACAGTTCATCGGGTCGGATCGGCCCTTTTGACATCCTCTATTTGCATTTCTGTTTGCCTGCGGCACGCTACGCGAACGGTGAACAGAACCCGAAACCCTGCGGGAGGAGTTAGCAGTTAGAAGTGCGGAGGTGCGGAGGTATCGAAATTTCTCTCTCCTCCCTACACCCTACACCCTACACCCTACACCCCACACCCGTATTTTGGTATGCTTGACCCATTCGGACTGGGGGATGGAGCCATGACGGGTTTGACGGAAAAGCCGCGCGCAGCCAACACGCCGCCCTATTTGGAACTCAACAATCAGGGGCAAATCCTCAATTTTGCGCTCACCCAGAACCGGCACGTTTTTGGCCGCGATCGCACCCGCGCCGATCTGGTCGTCCCGGAGACTTGGCTGGTGATTTCGGCCCGCCAAGCGGTGCTGCGGCGCGTCGGCGACACCTATGAGATCTACGACGGCGACGGACAGCAACCGAGTACCAACGGTTTATTTTTGAACCATACCCGCATCACCGCCGCCGACGGCCACCGCCTCCGCAACGGGGTGGAAATCAAAATCGGCCAGAACCCCAAAAACCAGGTCCGCCTCCGCTACTTCGACCCCGAAGACGCGATCGCCCCCGTTTCCCCCCAACCCCCGACATTTTCCCTGGCCAACCGTTCCGTGCTCCTGGGCCGGGACGCCGAAGCCTCGGTGCAACTCGACTCCCCCCTGGTGTCCCGCCGCCACGCCGTCATCGAACCGGACGGCCGCGGCCACTACATCATCCGGGACTACAGCGCCAACGGCCTGTTCGTAAACGGAAAGCGGGTCGAACGGCCCACCCGCCTGCTCGACAACGACACGATCCGCGTCGGTCCGTTCACCCTCAGACGCCGGGGAGACGCCCTGGAACTGATGGATTTCGGCGATCGCATCCGCCTCGACGCCCAGCGCCTGCTGCGGTTGGTGCGCGACCGCCGGGGAAAAGCCAAAGTCCTGTTGAGCGATCTGACCTTCGCCATCGAACCCGGACAGTTCGTGGCCCTGGTGGGGGGCTCCGGCGCGGGAAAATCCACCCTGATGCGGACACTGTTGGGCATCAGCCCCACCACCAAGGGGACGGTTTACGTCAACGGCGAAGACCTGCACCGCCACTTCAACCTCTACCGCACCCAGATCGGCTACGTCCCCCAGGATGATATCGTCCACGGGGATTTGACGGTGGGGGAGGTGCTGGCCTACGCGACGCGACTGCGACTCCCCCCGGACGCGGACGAATCGGCGACCGTCAATAAAACCCTCTACGAAATCGAAATGCTGGACCACCGGGACGCCACGGTGCGGCAACTCAGCGGGGGGCAGCGGAAGCGGGTCAGCATCGGGGTGGAATTGTTGGCTGACCCGAAGTTATTTTTTCTGGACGAACCGACCTCGGGGCTAGACCCGGGGTTGGATAAAAAAATGATGGAATTGTTGCGCCGTCTGGCCAATCAGGGGCGGACGGTGATTTTGGTGACCCACGCCACGGCGAACATGATGATGTGCGATCGCGTGGTGTTTTTGGGCCGGGGGGGACGGCTGTGCTATTTCGGACCCCCGGCGGAGGCGTTCGAGTTTTTTGACTTGGAAACGGGGGATTTTGCCGATATTTACAACCTGTTGGAAGAGGGGGAGGCGATCGCCCAGGATTGGTCCTTGCAATTTCGCAAATCTTCCCAATTTCAACATTACGTCGCCAACCATCTCAGTGTCGAAAATATCCCCCGCGACCCCAACGCCGCGCCGCCGAGTCGGAAGTTGCCCTCGGTGGGGGAACAGCTTTCGATCCTGAGCGATCGCTATTTTAAATTGATCCGCCGCGACCCCCCGAATTTGGCGCTGAATGTGTTGACGGCGCCGGCGGGGATTTTGTTGATCCGCCTGGCGATCGGCGATCGCGATCCCTTCGTCGGCGAACCGGATATTGGACTGGCTTCCCTGGCGCGACAGGTGCTGTTCGTGCTCACCTGCGCGGCGATTTGGGTCGGCCTTTCGAGTTCTTTGCAGGAGTTGGTGAAGGAGGCGGCGATTTACGCCCGCGAGCGGTTGGTGAATTTGAGATTGATCCCCTATTTGGGCTCGAAATTCTTGATTTTGTCGGGGTTGGCGGTCTTGCAAACTCTGCTGATGGTCGCCGTCATCGCGATCGCATTCCCTTGGCCGGAAGCCTCTTTCATGCCCTGGCTGGTGGGGGCTCTGGCGACGACTTTTTTGACTTTAATTGCCGCGATGGGTCTGGGAATTTTGGTGTCGGCCTGCGTGAAAAATGGCGCCCAGGCGAATAGTGCCCTGCCCCTGCTATTGTTGCCACAAATTATATTTTCTGGGGTGTTGTTTAAAATGGAGGGAATCGGCCGGATTTTGTCGTGGCTGACGGTCGGACGCTGGTCCATGGGGGCCTACGGCGCTTTGGTGGATGTCAATGCGCTGATTCCACCCCCCGTCACCCTTCCGGACGGGGCGATCGTATCGCAACCGTTTGAAGCCTCGTTGGTTTACGATCCGAGTTGGGAAAATTTGTTGCTGAATTGGGGGATGTTGGGGTTGCACCTACTGGTTTATTGGGGGTTGACTTTGGGGATTCAGAAGCGGAAAGATCTGTTGTGAAAGGGGGCGATCGCTTTGCCATTCCCCCCCGCCTCCAAACCCCCCTCCCACACTGTTTAAGAAAAGCGGATCTTTGGCGACCCTCCCGGGCGGTAGAGTTACAATCAGATCGCCCGATTGAACGCTCTTGATGTGGGGTTTTTTTGATCATGAACTATTGGCTGATGAAGTCCGAACCGACGACGTACAGTATTGAAGAAATGAGGCGCGATCGCACTTGCATTTGGGATGGGGTTCGCAACTACATGGCTAGAAATTTTTTGCAGCAAATGAAAGTCGGCGACTTCTGCTTTTTTTACCATTCTAACACGAAAATTCCCGGAATTGTGGGATTGGTGCGAGTCAGCGAAGCCCATCTGGTCGATCCGACCCAGTTCGACGAAAAAAGTCCGTATTACGACCCCAAAGCGACGCCGGAATCCCCCCGTTGGCAGACGGTGCGGGTGGAATTTGTCGAGCGGTTTCCTCAAATTATTTCCCTCGCCGAACTCAAGAATTATTTCGACCCGGACGAACTTTTATTGGTGCGCCGGGGCAACCGCCTGTCGGTGATGCCGATCGCCCCGGACATCTATGATCGCATTCTGAAATTGAAATTGAATTCGCCCGCCAATCCTTGGTAAGTGTCGCGGTCTTCCGTCAGGGAATTGCGCCGGCGATCGGCGTTCATAAAAAATCTTTGATGTCGTCGGTTATAGCGCTGCGCGCGGTCCTCGGCAGTCGGTATTAGGGAGTCGGAAACTGAAACGGCTTTTCTATAAGGGTTT
>NZ_JAYFER010000162.1:0-8421 GCF_055795065.1 Lyngbya sp. CCY1209 | reverse complement strand
ATGAGGCAAAATTCCCAACGGAGCATCGGGCATCTTGCCTGTGGATTCAGATCCGATCGCCTCATTTAAGATGAAACTCTCCAGTAGGTTTTGCGCCCCATCAAAACGGTGTCAACTGTGGCATAAAACTCTCCATAGCCGTAGTCCAGATCGGTGTCCGTGAGGAGCCAGTCGATCGCGCCAGATTTTCGGGCGATGTATCCGTCCAGACTCGACGCAATAAATAATCGGATTTTTCTCATTGTTCGGAATTTCGGCAACATCGGGGTCAAATCTGGGACTGTAAATAGGATTGAAACTGGCTGCCGGGGAGGGGTTTGCTGAACAGGTAGCCCTGGCCGTAATCGCAACCTTCCTGGCGGAGAAAATGCAATTGTTCCTCCGTTTCGATACCTTCTGCCACCACCGACAACCCCAATCCGTGCCCCATCGAAATCATGGTTTTCACCAGAGCGATCGCCTCCTCGTCGTGGGGGAGATCGGCAATGAACGACTTGTCAATTTTCAACACGCTGAATGGGAACCGTTTGAGATAGTTGAGGGAAGAATAACCCGTGCCGAAATCGTCGATCGCCAGCCGAATATTCATCTCCCCCAGACTGCGGATCAACTCCCGCACGCCGGGCACTTCTTCCACCAGCGATCGCTCCGTAATTTCCAACTCCAAACAGTCCGTATCGATGCCGCTTTTGGCGATCGCGTCAGCGATCGTATCGAGCAGAGCCGGCGTCCGAAATTGTCGGGGGGACAAATTCACCGCCACCCACAACTTTTCCGAGCCGGACCGATGCCAAGCCGCCACCTCCTGGCAGGCCGTCAATAAAATCCACTCTCCCAACTCTACGATCAAACGGGTGTCTTCGGCGATCGGGATAAACCGGTCGGGTTGCACCTGTCCGAGTTCCGGACTGTACCACCGCATCAAGGCTTCGGCCCCCACAATGCGCGAAGACGCCAGATGGACGAAAGGTTGATAAACCACAGACAACTCCCCTCGACTCAACGCATGGCGGAGGTGATTTTCCAAAGATACCCGGTTTTTGGTGATGTCGTTCATCGTTTGCGTAAAGAAAGCAAAAGCATTGCGTCCCTCCTGCTTCGCCGCATACATGGCGGTGTCCGCATTTCGCATCAAAGTATTGGTATCTTTGCCGTCGTCGGGATAGCTGGCGATGCCGATACTCGCCGAAATAAACGCCTCCTCACCGCACAGGTCGAAAGATTTTCCCAACACCTCCAACACCTTGTTGGCGACATATTCCGCCTGCAAGGGACGGTCTAAATTGGGGAGGATGATCAAAAATTCGTCCCCGCCGAGGCGCCCGACGGTGTCGCTTTTGCGGAGACATTTCATCAGGCGGTCCGCCGTTTCTTGCAGGAGGTAATCTCCCAGGTCGTGGCCGAGGGTGTCGTTGATTTTTTTGAAATGGTCGAGGTCCACGAACATGAGGGCGACGTGCTTGCGATCGCGGTCCGCCTGTATCATCGCCTGTCTAAGCCGATCTAAAACCAAAACTCGGTTGGGCAAGTCGGTGAGGGCGTCGTAGTTGGCCTGGTGGGCGAGAATTTCCTCATTTTGCTTTTGTTTGGTGATATCTTCTTTGACCGCGACGTAGTGGGTGATCGCCCCTTCGTCGTTCCGCAGGGGGGAAATCGAAGCGTGTTCCCAGAACAATTCCCCATTTTTTTTCTGGTTGTGAAACTCTCCGGACCACTGTTGCCCGGAACTGATCGTCCTCCACAGCATTTGGTATTCTTTGTCCGTGGTGTAGCCGGATTTGAGGAGGCGGGGATTTTGGCCGAGCACTTCCGCGGCCGAATACCCGGTGACTTCTTCAAATTTGGGGTTGACGTATTCGATGTTGCCCTCCGAGTCGGTGATCACGATCGACACCGGACTCTGATCGCAGGCCCGGGAAAAGACGGTCAATTGGTCTTGAGTTTGTTTGAGGTCAGTGATGTCCGTCAGGGATGCCAGGTAAGCCGTCTCGCCGTCCCAAGGAACTTCGACCACCCGCATCCTGGCAACTTTATGTTTGCCGTCGGGCCTGAAAATTTCCAACTCCGTCGATTCGCGGGTCGTCAGGGGAATCCCGACCAATTCCCCCTGCAAATCCGCGGCCCGACGGCCGAACAGGTCTTCGGCCGCCCGGTTGAGGAACAGGGCCCGCCCGTCGCGATCGACCACCACCAAACCGCTGGGACTGGTGGCGATCAGGGTGCGGAGGCGGGATTCGCTCTCCCGCAGGGCGATTTCCGCCTGTTTGCGGGCGGTGACATCGATCAGGGATGCCATCGCGTACATGGGCGTCCCGTCCTCGTCGGCGACGATGTTGGCCGTCAGTTGAGCGTGGAATTGGGTGCCGTCCCGGCGTCGGGCCGCCATTTCCCCCATCCACTGTTGGCGGCGGTGGAGGACGCGGCAGATTGCGATCGCCTGGTTTCGATCTCCCCAAAAGGTCGAGATCGGCCGGCCTAAGACATCCTCGATGGTTTCGTACCCCCACATCCGCAGGAAGGATTCGTTGGCGTAGAGCAGACGGCCGCCGAGGTCCGACAGGACGATGGCACTGACGGCGGAGGCGATCGCAAATTCTTCGAGTTTGACGGAGGGGGCAGCCGATTTCGGGTCGGCCAGGGGGCGGACGACGGCGGTGATGTGGTCGATGTTGCCGTTGCCATCACGGACGGGGTGAGATTCCTGGTTGACCCAACGGACTGAGCCGTCCGGTTTGACGATGCGATAGTTGAGACGGTAATTCTGCTGGGAATTGAGGGATTGGACGTGGGTTTCTACCACGAATTTTAGATCCCCGGGGTGGATCTGATTGAGGAACCGTTCAAAACCGGGCTGGTATTCCCCGGAGTTTTGACCCAACAGACGGCAAAATTCCTCGGACCAAATCATGGTTCCGGTCCCCAGATCCAAAGACCAACTGCCCGTCCGGGTCAGGGATTGCACTTCCTGCCAATGTTGCCGATCACGGTCGAGATGTCGAGCTTCTCGTTTCTGGGTACTGATGTCTTCGCAGACGGCGATCGCGCCCGGGCTGGGGGTTTGCATCCCCTCGATCCGGTACAATTTCAGCGAAAACCACCGCTCGACCCCTTCGATTTCGACGCCGACCTCATCCACCATTTCCCCCCAGTCCTGTCGCGTCAATTGCCGCGATCGCTCCTGCAACCAGGGGATCTCCCAAATTCCGATATTTTCTTTCCGGGGGGCGCGGCGGTAGAAACTGACGAAGACCTGCCGGGCACTCCCATTCAAAAAGACGACGTTGTGATCTCGGTCGAAGATGACGATGGGAAGTTTGATGCCGTTTAAAAAATACGCTCCGAAGTCCGTTGTTTCGACGTTCATTTTTGGATCGATAGGCCCGTGAATGTAGTCGCGGACGATCGATTGATATTGCAATTTCTTTTCTCGGTCGAACACCTGGCGATCGAGGGCATCGAAAAAATTGGCGACCACCTCGCGAAATAGCCCTTGCTGTTCGAGGCCAAATTCCCCCAACTCGATCAAGTTAAAATAGCATTGACGATATTCCCGGAGACGATCCAGGATCTCGACGGCGGTGACGCCGGCTTCCGCGTCCTCCGAGGCGACGATCGCGCCGAGCCCCCCGTGGGCTTTCAGCCGCGCCCCCACATCCGACTCCAACCCATCTGTCGCCAGATTGACGCTGGTTTCAATCAACAAAAGGGACAGTCGGGCGATCGACCCCTTGACGGACAGCAGGTGGTTCAAAATTGACTGCCCTCCCGTCCGCCCGGGTGACGGTCGAATTTGCATCACCATCCAATCTTGGTGGGTGACGATCAGTCGATGTAGGGGGTCCAAAGAACCGACCGCCAGATGGGGTTGAGTTTTGGGAGTCGTCATAACTTCATCATTCCCGCGACTTTTAAGGGGTTGAAATACCAGTCAAACTTAACAATTCTTCATGACTTTGCGATCCGTCAGATTGACTCTTTAATGGGAATCGAAACGACCGATTTTTATGACTCTCGAACCGATAACTGGCGATCCCCGCCGACTCCGAGACAGTACGGATGGGGTCTGCCCGCCAAATATTTGCCCAAAAATCCCGTCATTCGACTTCTCATCTCGTCTCTATCTTATCCTAGTCCATCAACTCTGTTAGTTTTCGGCGGCGACCCTTTCAAGGGGGGGTTTGATTGCCACCTTCAACCTCGGAAAATGGAAATTAATGGTTTCACAATTCTTAATATTTGAGGATGCAAAAATTCTTAACAAAAACTCGCGATCGCCGATCGCGAATCGTCAGTTCCGCCACCCCCGCCGACGCCGGCGATCGCCTCGTCGCCACCGGTCTGGGCTTTGACGGCGTGGTGGGTCACGGCAAAAATGGGGCGATCGACTGCACCGGCAGCCTCCTCGGCACCGGACGCCACATCCTCACCGTCGCCCACTGTTTCGACCCCGGGGACGACCCCGGCGATTATCAAGTCCAATTCGACGTTCCCACGAGCCGGGAAGCGATCGCGGTCCAAAATATCTTCCTCCACCCGGGCTGGACGGCCGACTTCGACAACAACCGCGACATCGCCATTCTAGAATTGGCCCGCACCGCCCCCGAAGCCGCCGACCGCTACGACCTCTATCGGGACTTCGACGAGGTGGGCCGAACCTTTGAAAAAGTCGGCTACGGCGTGGGCGGCAACGGATTCGACGGGGAAGACTTCGGCGGTCCGACGGGCATCCGCCGGGGCGGCAAAAATCGCTACGATGCCCCCGGCGAAATTTTCAACGACGACCCCGGCAGCAACATCATCCCCGGCAGCCAACTCGCCTACGACTTCGACAGCGGTTCCCCCGCCAACGACGCCTTCGGGGTGGAATACAGCCTCCCCGATTTGGGATTGGGCCCGGAAGAAATCGCCCCGGGCGGCGGCGACTCCGGTTCCCCAGCCTTCATCGATGGCAAGGTGGCGGGGTTGACCTCCTTCGGCCAGAGTCCCCTCACCGCCGGGGTGGACGTCACCGATCGCAACGACACCAGCTTCGGCGAGTTTTTCAGCGACACCCGGGTTTCCGTCTACGTCCCCTGGATCGAAGAGACGATCGCATTGTCCAACGGCGGCGACGACCGCATCTTCGGAAATTGGCAAAATAATCTCCTCAACGGCAACGGCGGAAATGACGCGATCGCCGGGTTGGCGGGAGATGACACCCTGTTCGGCGGGCGGGGCGACGACACGATTTCGGGCAATGCCGGGGCCGATTCCCTCTCCGGGGACGGCGGCGGCGACACCTTATTTGGGGGCGCGGGAAATGATACCCTGACGGGGGGCGAAGGGGCGGATCTCCTCAGCGGCGACTTGGGTCGAGATCTCCTGTTCGGCGGCGACGGGGACGATCGCTTCATCCTCTCGACCGCCGACCATATCGCCGATCCCCGACAGGCCGATATCGTCGCCGATTTCGCCCCCGGCGACCGCGTCGAAATCCACGGGACGCCCCGCGATCGCCTCCTCCTCGAACCCTTCACCCTCGACGGAACCGCCGGAACCCTGCTCCGAGATCCCGCCCAAAACGCCATTTTGGGATTTGTCGCCGGACCGGCGGAACCCGAACTTGTTTACATTTCTTAATATTTTCTAAACTGGAGGGAGCAATCCATAAATACATCGAGTCATTATCCATGCTCTTACAAAGCAACCAACGATCAAAACTCGACGAAACCGAAGATACCCTGTTTTACGCCTATCCCCGGTTCGTCACCCACGTCGATGAGGGATTCATCGACCAACTCACCCAACTCTACCGCGATCGCATCCCCCCCGGAAGCCGGGTTCTGGATCTGATGAGTAGCTGGGTGTCCCACCTCCCCGACGACGTGGAATTCGCCCACGTCGAGGGACACGGGATGAACGGGGATGAACTCGCCCGCAACCGCCAACTCAACCATTATTTTATCCAGGATCTCAATAAAGACCCGAAACTGCCCCTGGGCGATCGCGAATTCGACACCGTGTCGATCTGCGTTTCGGTCCAGTATTTGCAGTATCCCGAGGCGGTTTTCCACGAAATGCACCGCGTCCTCAAGCCCGGGGGGGTCGCGATCGTCAGTTTTTCCAACCGGATGTTCTTCCAAAAAGCGATCGCCGCCTGGCGGGAAGCGACCGAAGCCAAACGGGTGAAACTGGTGGAAGGCTACTTCAACTCCGTCCGCAGCGGCGAACTACCGGGCTTCAGCGTCCCCGAGGCGATCGTCCGCCCCTCGATCACTCCCCCCGTCCTGCAAATGCTCGGACTCGGCGGGGGCGACCCCTTCTATGCCGTCATCGCTCACCGGCAGCTCTGAGGCCGTTTCCTCGACCGGGATTTCCTCCACCGTCAGGGTCAGAAACACCATTTTTTCCGTGGTATTCTGGCCCCAAAATTTTTCGATGGGGTCGCCGTCTTTCGGTACGATATCCAACGCTTTTCCCGCCGTACAGGTGTAGGTTTGGCTCCTGTACCCGCAGGGAATCGCCACGTCCCCCGGCTTGACCATCTTGACTCTTAGGTGAGTTGCCGGGGGGTCCAGGGTGACGGTCTGTTTGGCGACGTTCGGCGAGATGTTGAGGGGATAGGTTTTGACGGTTTCGGGGAGTTCTGCAGCCCGGACGGGAGTCGCCGCGATCGCCCAAATCAGTAGCAGGGCGGTTAGAATTATCCTCAATGTCATTGGCATCAATTTAAAGGTTCCGCGATCGCCCTACTGTAGCAAAACGATCCGACCGGGACAACTTCCCAAATACAAAGCAGCCCTCGGGGGGCTGCTTTGTTCCATCTGTCTCATCATCGTTATCGGTGATTCGGTATGACATTACGAGAGTCGGTTCAGATATCGCTGAACTTCCAAAGCCGTGATAGGTTAGAATTCAAGTCGGAATCAAGGAGAATCTATCCCGAGTTCTTCATCATTCTAGTTTTTGCGATCCATCACTTTCTTGCCGACCAACATTCCGCCCACTGCGAGCAATCCGAACACGGTCGCCGGTTCCGGGACGTTTTGAGAGGGGTCGGGAGTCCCTTGGTCGAACACGTACAGCGTCGCGTGAGACAGATCCTTGCCGTTGGCGGTACTCCAGTTCAATGCCGTACCGACATCAACCCCCTCGAACAGATAAGCGTCAAAGCCATTGCCAGCTTTCAGGACAAATGCAAAGGTAGAATTGGCGAGGCTGCTATCCTTGAATGTGAGCGTACCGACCCCTTCATTGAGCTGCTCGATCTCGAAGTAACTATTTGAGCCACTTCTACTGTCAACTTTGTAATCATCCAGACTGTAACCCTCGATTACCTCTTGCCCGAACAGGCTTTCGATCGCATCAACGTCGTCATTTCCAGATACGCTCGTTTGGGACCAGACCGCCAAATCCGAAAATACGTTGTCGGCTAGTGCGGCGGTCGCGGACATCGCTGCCAAACCGGCAGCCAAAACTGTGGATGCAACGATACTCGAAAATTTAATGTTCATCTCTGCTCTCCAAAATTGTTGAGTTGATCGCGTCAGATGCGCCGTTCCCATTCCTCCACCTGTTAACTATCGTACCGGATTTAAATTGAGATGGATACAGTATTTTCACGGATTTACAATATCTTTTAAGGATTGTAATGAGTTTGTAAAAATCATGTAAAATTGGCGAAAATTTAGGGAAAACAGCCGAGAATTTATTTTGAATTGTTTACAACGGATTTGCCTTCAAAAAACTTTGCAAATATTACCCCCAAATTTGAAGTTTTGTAATGTCGAAGGTTCGCCACCCATTCGCGAATCAATTGCTCCGTCAATCTACTGAAAATTTAAATGATTTTGAGGCTGCGAGTATCAATTTTGGATCGCGATCGCGATTTTCCTAGATGAATTTACGGATGATAATTAAACGTATCGTGTCCGTCTGCGAGAATTTGCCGGGAGCGGGGGGCGATCGCGATCGCCCCCGAGAGTTCCTCGCCGCAGACAGTCAAACAAAAGCCGATGGCTAGAGAACCACTTCGACCGTTTGTCCGTCGAACGTGACGCGATCGCCGGCCACCAACTTCCGCCCCCGGCGAGTCTCGATCTCCCCATTCACGGCCACATAGCCGGACTGAATGAAGATCTTCGCCTGTCCCCCGGTCGCCGCCAAACCGGAATGTTTTAAAAATTGGTCGAGCTTGATTTTTTGCCCCTCTTTCATGGAAATTACTCCTTATAGCCCTGGGTGTAGTGGATCGTTTCGGCTCAAACTGTGCTTGATTCGTAGGGTGGGTTAGGCGGCTTAAACCTATGCTGTGAAAGCCATCTAGAAATCCGCCGTAACCCACCGTTTAAGGTGTGTAAATCCAGCATTAAAAAGGAAATGGTGGGTTACGGCGCGAATGAAAAGTTGTCGGTTTTTCAGAAAAATTACTGTCGCGCCTAA
>NZ_JAYFER010000161.1:0-8771 GCF_055795065.1 Lyngbya sp. CCY1209 | reverse complement strand
GGGCAAGCACAGAGGCTTGCCCCTACCTCTATTATTATCCATTCATTTCAGGGGCAAGCACAGAGGCTTGCCCCTACGTTGCTTTAATTCAACAATTGTGCCGCTTGGGCGTGCATCAGGGCGATATTCGGATCGCGTTGAATGGCTTGATAGTAGCGCTTTTCGCGATCGCTTCCCGTTTCGTCCACCCGCAGCAGAAAACTCGCCTCTTCCAACAGTCGGTTCACTTCGTCGAGGGTGACGGGTTCTTTTGAATCTAGGGTTTCATCAATTTTCACGATAAATTTGGAGTAGGGACGCAGCCAACTGAACCACTCGTCGCCCACCACCAGGCGGAAAAACTCGCCTTTGGACTGAATGCGTCCGTGCTGCTTCTCGTAGGTGACTCGTTCGGACTCCAGCAGGGCTTTGTGCAGGTGCAGCAAAGCCGTCCGAAACTGGCGGAGGCGTTGAAATGGAAGATCTAGGGGAGATGGGACTGAAGACATGGACAAAAATTGCGATCGCGATACATTATTTAATTTATCAACTCATTCGCCACTTTAAGCCGAGTCGCCACACCGCAGGATTTCTATACCGTCCCCGGTTAGAGGCGGGAAAATCTCCGTCCCGGGGCGGACGACTTCGCACCGAAGCCCCTTCCCCCCCTTGCATCTTCGCTCATATTAAGTTAAGTTAATTTTCATAATCCTTTCATCGTCGAACCCGTGACACTGATTTCTGATTCCGTGGATTCTTATCAAACTCAGCCCGATCGCCGTCCTCCGAATCCCGCACTGGAGGGGCAACCGTCCGACTCACCCCTCACCGAACCGCAGCCCCAACTCGGCATCGACTATTCAGAATCCGCGATCGCCGCCGCCTCGGCCCCCAAACCCCTCAAAATTTGGGCGATCTTCGCCTCCACATTCGTGACCATTTTTCTGGCGGAAATGGGCGACAAAACCCAAGTTACCACATTATTGATGACGGCGGAATCTCACAACCCCTGGGTCGTCTTTGTGGGTGCGGGAAGTGCTTTAATTACCACCAGTTTGCTCGGCGTTTTAGTCGGCCGCTGGCTGGCGAGTCACATCCAACCCAAAACCCTGGAACGGGCGGCAGGAATCACACTCTTATTTATTTCTGTCCTGCTGTTTTGGGAGATATTACATTAATTTAAACTATCGCTCCGACGGCATTTGTAGGGGCGAATGGCATTCGCCCTCCCGCAGTTTTAATTGAGAGTATCATTATCCAATGGATTTCCAACTATTAGGTCTGAGTTTTATCACGGTGTTTCTATCCGAGTTGGGCGACAAAAGCCAAGTCGCCGCGATCGCCCTCAGCGGCAGCACCAAATCCCCCCGAGCCATCTTTTTCGGCACGGCTTCGGCCCTGGTACTCGCCAGCTTTATCGGCGTCATCGTCGGCCAGGGTGTGGCGGAAGTGTTGCCGACTCACTGGGTGAAAACCGCCGCCGCGATCGGATTTGCTGTCATGGGAATTCGCCTGGTTTGGCAGAGTTTCCGAGATGAGGAAGAAGAAGGAGAATTGAGCGAATCTTGATTGTTTTTAGAGGCAATAGGCAATGGGCAATAGGCCATAGGCCATAGGATCGGGAATTTTGGGAACTTGTGGGCTTTAGGGAACCAATTCGCCGATGCCGCTGAGGACGTAGTGGGGTCGATAGGCGAACCGGTTCAAATCAGCCTCGGAAGTGACGCCGGAGAGAACCAAAACGGTGTCGATTTCCGACTCGATTCCGGCGATAATATCCGTATCCATGCGATCGCCCACGATCGCCGTCTCTTCCCGCTGACAGCCCAACTTTTTCAGGGCGTGCCGCATCATCAGGGGATTCGGTTTTCCCAAAAAATAAGCCTTCGATTCCGTCGCCAATTCGATGGGTGCCGTCAGCGCCCCCGTCGCCGGAATAATACCCTTTTCGGAGGGCGCTGTCAAATCCGGGTTCGTGCCGATCAGCTTCGCCCCACTCCGCACTAACTGCACCGCCTTGGCGATTTTTTCGTAACTGTAACTGCGGGTTTCTCCGATGACAACATAATCGGGATTGATGTCATTGATGGAAAATCCGGCATCGTAAAGGGCCGTAATTAACCCCGCTTCACCGATCGCAAATACGCTCCCCCCCGGACACTGCTGCGCCAAAAATGCAGCCGTCGCCAAAGCACTCGAATAAAAGTGACTTTCCTCCACCTCCACCCCCAGCCGCCGCAGCTTCTCCTTCAATTCTCGGGGCGATCGCTCGCTGCTGTTGGTCAAAAATAAAAATCGCTTGTCCTCCCGGTGCAGCCAATCCAAAAATTCCGTCACCCCCGGCAACAAATGATTGCCGTGATAGATCACGCCGTCCATATCGCAAATAAACGCCCGACGCTGTCGCAATTCATCCAAAGAAATCGTCATTTTAAACTTCACTCCAAATCAGGTGGGAGTCGGGAGTCGGAGGGCTCAGGAGGCGACCGGGGCGACCGGGGCTCAGGAGGCAATTTCTTCCTCCACTTACCGAAGCTTACCGAAGCTTACCGAAGCTTACCGAAGCTTCCCCCACACCCCACGCCCGCACACCCCACACCCCAATTCCCTAAACACTATCGGTGATGCTGCTGAAGTTGAACGCCTTGACCCGGACGCCCGGAACCACGCCCACATCGTAACGCGCCGCCGAACTCAGGGCATCCACATCCCGCAACAGGTGGGGCAGACTCTGGTTGAAGCGCATATTTTTGATCGGGTAGGCGATTTTGCCGTTTTCGATCCAAAACGTGCCGTCCCGCGTCATCCCCGTCACTTCCAAGGTTTTGGGGTTGATGTAGCGGACGTACCAGGCGCGGTTGACCAAAATTCCCCGTTCGGTTTGGGCCACCAGATCCGCCACGCTTTGGTCCGTCCCGGCCATGACGACCGGCCAGGGGCTTCCGGTGGGGGTTTGATTGTGTTGAGATGCCCAGTAGTGGCTGTAAATCAAGTTTTGGGGAACCCCATTTTCCACGAAGGTCAGATCGTCCTTGGACAACCCATCCATCGAGAATCGATAACCCCGAATCAGGGGGTGAGCCGGATTGCGGCGGACATTCACCAGGGGACTCAACAGGGGTTCGCCCAGCAAGTTTCCGGCGGGTTGGCCCTGGGAGTCGGTGCGGGACATGAACGATCGCCCCTCGTCGGCGGCCCGGGCGTCCAGGTTCCACACCACCCACATCAGCAGGCTGCTGAAGGCTGCGCCGTCGAAAATGACCGGATAGACCCCCGGCTCGATTTCGCGGGGATTTCGGGAATCTAGCGCCCGCCGGATGACCGTTTCGGTGAGGGGTTCGAGGGGGAGTCCGTCCATATTCCAGGCTCTGCGCCCGGTCCAACCCGAACCGGTGTCGATGCGGGCCGTGACGCTGAACTCTGCGGCGGTGTGGCGATCGCAGACTCGGACGCCCCGGGAATTGCCGACCGCGACCAGTTCCACTTCGGTGCTCAGGGTGCCGGACATTTCCACCCCGGCCCGGGCCCCCTGCTCGCAGACAGCCCGCACCTTTTCCCCCCGGGCGAGGGGCGAGAAGGTCGCCGTGGCTTCGTCAAAGGCGGCGGGGCGATCGGGGTAGGTCTGCGGTTCTACCAAGGGCACCCACTCGGGATCTTCCGGGGCGATGCGGGCCAGATCTTCGGAGCGGCGCAGGGTGTCGGCGATCGCTTCCGGGTCGAATTCCGTGGTGGTGACGGTGGCGCTGCGCCTCCCGAAATAGCTGGTGATTGCGAGTTTGAACTGATTCCCACTAACATTTTGGGTGATTTGATTTTCCGAGTAGCGGGTGAGGGTATCTTCGCTGTTGCTCAGGCAGACGGCCACTTCCTCGGCGTGGGATTGTTTGATGGTTTCCTCGATGAGCGATAGCGCTTCATCCGTGGTGATGGACGGGGATGCTGTTGCTACGGTCATAGTTCAGATCGTGGGTAGGGGCTGAATCTTGTTTAGCTTAACTCACAATTGATGGACGGAGGCAAACCCGCAAAAAAAACGCGATCGCCCATTTATTTAATTGAAAAGACTGGGGACGTACCGACCCAGTCTTGCGGAATTTTAGAGGCCGACAATCGCGGCAGTATTGAAGGGAAGTGAATTGATATTGAAAGGATTGTGAAAAAGTCGCGATCGCCCCGTGCAGAGGAGGCCATGAGTCCCGCTTCAACGTTTGAAGTACGGGTCGATCAAGCCGGTTTCCGTCCCTTCCATCTCCGCCAATTTCTGTCGAATTGCATTCATCGCCAATTGCGAAGGTTTGGCGCGGCCGCGCTCCCAGCGGTTGACGGTTTGGAAAGAAACCCCCAGCTTGGCGGCGAATTTTTCCTGAGATAACCCCAGACGCTGACGGAGGGTTCGGATCAGAGTTGGCAGATCGGCGGTGGTCGTGACTGACGTCATGGTAGATCGTCTCCCGAGTGATTCAATAATTTCACGTTACGATATAACACCCGATATAATCAATGGTAAAATTACGGAACTTGGGGCGATCGCTGTTGTAACAATTCTTCCGGCTGCTTCCGGGAAATTACGGATCAGTTAGCCTCCCACACCGAATCGGTCAGTTTTTTTTCGATTCCCATTCCGACCCGCCACCGCCACAGTCAGAAAAATCGGCATTTTTTTACAAAGTAAAATCGTCTAATTTTTCAGGCGCAAATGTCGGAGAGACGGACGCTTGTCGTTTTAAAATTTTGGGCTATAATGAAAATATAGAGAGAAAATCATTGCCATTAAGAGAGGTTAAGAAAATGTTACAAACCCTTCATAAATTTGAAGTTAAAACCGCCAGCCCCGCTTGGACGAAAAGCCAAGATAGACCCGAACGCAGCCGCCAGAAAACCTTGACAGAAAAAGGTAAATTGGTCGCCCATTGGCTCACCGACGACCAATCCCGACTGTATTGCCAGTGGGTTTGGGAATGAACGGAAGTGATATCAAATCCTGATAATTGACCACAAAACATCTGTGGTGGAGGGAGTCGGTCGTCGATCCTAGGGAGTCGAGTTTTCCTGTTTCCCTTGAGTCCTCCCGATGTCCGAGTATTTAACCGGATCTGATATTAGGCGACGCCCGGGACTCCCGACCCGGGATCAGACACCGGGGACATGGGAAGCCGGGGGGACGGGGAAAATGGTTTTCCCTTCCCCCAACCCCTTCAATCCCCTCGTCCGGGCCGTCTCGAAAGTTTTTTGTCGGGGGGGGTTGCATCTGCGGCGAAACCCGTGTTAAGATAATAAACCGGAATGGCGAGCGTAGCCAAGTGGTTAAGGCAGAGGATTGTGGTTCCTCCATGCGTGGGTTCGAATCCCATCGTTCGCCCTTAAGCGAATATTACCGATGACAAATAATTGGTGAATGTACAACAGGCTTTGGGCGATGGGCAAAGGCTAATCGCCCGCCACCCGCGATCGCATCCGGTGAAACAGGGGGTCGCCCCAAGTCATCAGCCGCAGCGACGGATCGGCTTCAAATGCTTCCGGGTCAAACGTGACCCGATCGCGATCGCCCCCCTCCGCCGAAAGTAGCGTCCAAACGCGATCGCCCCCATCCTCAAACTCGAACCCCCCCGCCTTCAAGAGCTTTGAAGTCGAGAACAGATCCTCCAAAAACTCCGGAGTCAGCCGAGACGGCGACAGGGGGCGGCGCAACTCCGCCAGATCCGCGTCCACGTCCATTTTCACCATCTCGTCCAGGGACGGGCGCAGGGGGTCGGCATCGAAGCTGTCCTCAAATTCCCCCATCAGCACATCCTCCTCTTCCGGGTCGGCGCTCATCGCCGCCCGCTCGATAAACGTGGGAACCCGGGCTAAAATGGGCTGGAGGTTGCCCACGACGTTGGCGAACAGCCCGATCCGCTCCCGCAGGCGGCGGTAAACCTTCGCTTCCACCGTGCCATCGTAGTAGAGGTTGTGGATCTTGACCGTGGGGTAGCGCTGCCCGATGCGGTCCAGGCGCCCGATCCGCTGCTCGACGCGCATGGGGTTCCAGGGCAAATCGTAGTTGACCAAAACCCCGCAGGTCTGCAAATTCAGCCCCTCGCTGGCCGACTCCGTGCACAGCAGCAGCTTGATTTCGCCCTGCCGGAACAGATTTTTGATTTTCCCCTTGGGGACGACCCGCCAGCGGGGGTCCGGGTCGTGGACGGGCAGTTCCCCGCCGCGCCCGGAATAGCAGGCCAGGCGATCGCCGTAGACCGATCGCAACTCGTCCCGCAGGTAGTCCATCGTATCAGTGTACTGGGTAAAAACGATCGCACTTTCCCGCTCCAAAAACTCCCGCCGCAGGGTATCCAGGAGAAACGACAACTTGCTGTCCTCCCCCGTATTCTCGAACTGCCGCAGCAACTCTTCCAAATACTCGATTTCCTTCGGATCGACCGGTTCGACGTAGGACTCCAGGCCCTCGATGATCGCGTCATCGGCGTCGTCGAGGTCCGCCAGGTCGTCCGGGGTGATGCTGATACCGTCCAGGCGCCGCTGGAGGGACTCGCGGATGGCATAAAAAGAACTCGTCAACCGCTTTCGGTACAAAGTCATCAGGAACCCCAAAGCCTTACGATCCTGTTTCTGGGCGAGGCGGTAGAAATTGCGGACGTAATCGCTGACGGCCCGGTACAGGGGAATTTCGCGATCGCGCTCCAGGGAAATCGCATTATCCGCCACCACCCGGCGGGGGATGTCCTGTTCCAGGAGTCCCCGGCGGTAATATTCCCGCAGGGTGTCGCGGGTGTGTCGGAACATCAAGTCTTTTAGGGGTGTGTTCGTACTCAGGTATTGCCGGGAACTAGCCACGAAAGACTCGTCCCCACAGAGTTGTTTGGGGTTGACCATCCTTTTACCCCGTTGCCAGATATCCTGGAGTTTGTAGCCTAGTAAGCGATCGCGATCGCCCAAAAGCTGCTGCATTCGGGGGCAAGGTTCCCCGCCACCCCGGAAATAATCCACGGACATCTCCTGCCAGAACTCCAGTATCGACGAGTTCGGGTCCTCCGAGAGGGAAGCAAAGTAGTTGCAGAAATTGTCCCCATAACGCCAGTGGCCGTGAAGTCCCAGCAAATCAAGCAAGTCAAACACCTCAATCGGATCGATCTGCATCGGCGTCGCCGAAAGCAAAATCAGCGAGTCAGTCCTTTCTCGCAACTGTCGCATCAACTCCAACAGGCTATTCGGCGTATCTTTCCCCGCTTTGGGAGCCCGGCGACGAGCGTGGTGAGCCTCATCGAGGACAACCAGATCCCAGGGCTCCGCCTCCAACAGTTCTTGAGCCCGTTCCCGGCGGCGGACGAGGTGGGAAGAAGCCAGAATCAGTGCGTGGCGGTTCCAGGGGTTGCCCTCACTCAGAGCTGATACCGTCCCGTAGGGGTCCTTAAATTCCCCCTGGCTGTAGCTCCAGAAGTGCAGGTTGAATTTTTCCCGCAGTTCCTCCTGCCACTGGGATTGAACACTGGCCGGAGCCAGTACCAAAACCCGCTCCACCCTGCCACTGACGAGCAGATAGCGCAGGATTAACCCCGTTTCAATCGTCTTTCCCAGGCCCACCTCGTCGGCGATCAAAAAGCTGCGGGGGAAGGTGTCGGCGACCCGGCGCAGGATTTTGAACTGGTGGGGCCAGGGCCGGACGGGGATGGATTTCAGGCAGAAGTCCAGGCAACTCGGATCGCGGGGCAGGTCGAACAGGGGGGCGAAGGCCTCCAGTTCCCGGCGCCGTTCGGCTTCGGTCAGTTTTTCGGGCTCCGGCGGGGGCGGTTCCGCCGGGTCGATCGCCCGAGTGTCGAATTCCTGCTCATGCTCCCAGGTGGGTTTGGAATTGGGGGTGTAGCGCAGCAATTTGGCGCGGACGGCTTCGGGGATGTCGAACAGCTTCACATTGGGGGCGAAATCATTCCAAAGCTGCTCGAACCGGAACACCTCCTCATCCACCCGCTCGGCGTCCCGGCCCCCCTCCCAGCCGCAATAGACATGGAAAGATTCGACGTTGAGCTCCCAGCCGCTCGGGGTTTCGTTGTTGGAGCCGAAAAACACCAACTGATTGCCATTATCGTCAATAAAAATACCAACTTTTTCGTGAAAAATGTGGTTCGGGTCGAGTTGTTGTTCCGGGTTTTCCGGCATCCCGTCCGACTTCAGGGGGACGGCGATTTTAATGTCCAGGCGCCCGTGTTGGATCAGCCAGGAGAGGATCTCGAAGTGCCGGAGTTGCGCGAAGGTTTGGGGCGGGGTGAAAGTCGCATCCAGACGATCGCTCAAAGCCTCCCGGAGGGCGTACCCCCGTCGAATTGCCTCCAAGTCCGCCCGGTCGAACTGGCATCCCATAATGAGCCGCATTTTGCCATCATTTTCCAGCAGGGCACCCAACCCGGCGGCGACCCGGCTCAGGATGGCGCCGGAGAAAAACCCCGACTTGCGATCGTATTGACGGCAATTTTCCAAAGCCGGGATGTAAAAGTCAAGAATCGGGTTATTTTCATTAGTAGAGTAGCTGCTGCGCCAGGAGCGATCGGGTAACATAATTAGACAATAGGTAATATCGAATCACTTTTCATTGTTAATTATTAATTGTTAATTGTCAAACAAATTCAATTCCCCTCCCCCACTTGGGGGTAATTCCAACTGTTTGACAACAACTTTCGCCTTGCTCTCGTCCATTCCCAGCCACACGGGTAAACCGGATCTGATATATAGACGGTGCGTTACATTTCATTAACGCACCCTACACCGGCTGAAACAGTCCGGTAGGGTGGGTTAGGCGCGGC
>NZ_JAYFER010000160.1:0-1639 GCF_055795065.1 Lyngbya sp. CCY1209 | reverse complement strand
GCTAATAGCTCAAATCATCTGAAGATGATTGGGGAGGTTTAGGAGGGGATAACCGGATCTGATGTTAGGCTTGATCTGTAAAATGGAGGCGATCGTCACCTTCGGCAGGATGACTGGGTGCTATCTCTATCCAGCAAATCTCATCACCTGGATTGAGTGACTCGGGTTGTTCCTCTTCCTGCCATTCAATCTGTGCGATCGGATTTAACGAAGACGTTTACCTTCTTTCCAATTGAAGATACGAAGACGTTTACCTGACCTCTTGAAGAGATGAAAATATTAGTGACACCTTCTTTAATTCCTCCCTTGGCTACATCTTTTGAGGTGGCTTTCACTACCTCAGTAGTCTGTTTTTCATCATCTTCCAGGGTAGCTTCCACCACATCAGCAGTCTGGTTTTTATCATCTTTCGGGGTGTCTTTCCCCTCTTCATTATCCAGATCTTTATTTCCTTTATTTGAACGAATTATTTGAAAAATTAAACCAGCAATCGCAGCGAATGTCAGTAATAAGCCCAGCCACCCGGCAACGATAAAGGCGACAATAAGTAAAACGACAATAATTACTAAAAGACTAACAACACAACCCCAGCCATCCTGACCTTTCTGAATAGAATTATTTGTATCTTCAGTCATATTTAACAATCCTCAGCCTTGACTCAATCATGTACAGTCGTTGCGAAGTGATTATGCACTAGAACTTGAATGGGCTTTTTCTGTCCTCAATCAGATCACCCTGAACAACTGATAAAGTGTGACTATTAACGTTATATCAGTTTTGCAAGTCAGAAAAAGTAATAAAAAGTAACAAAAAAGTCAGCAAAAAGTAACGTTTCTGTTGTACCATATTCTAAACCGATCATTCTGGTCGATCGCAGAATTGGTACGCCCCAGCTCGGGAGTGAAGCGCGGGTACTGACTCTGTTTCCAACCGATGGTATGGTTATGAGAGCTTTTGAGGGTCTGGGAGCCATGACAGTGGACGAAGCGCTGGCGATCGCGGAAGTCGTACTCGATTATGAACGCCTCAACGATGTTCAAGAGATCGTGTTTCGTCAGGCTTGGGAGGGTTTATCTTACCGTGACATGGCCCACAACACTGGCTATGCTGAGGACTACCTCAAGGATGCGGGGGCAAAACTCTGGAAGCTGCTCACAGAGGCATTTGGGGAAAAGGTCAAAAAGGGTAATTTAAGGTCAGTTCTGAAGCGATATTTATGGCGGAATCAAATCACTGTACATCGTAATCAGGTGACTGGAGTTAATTTGAGTGGAGCAAATCTGGGGAGTACAAGAGTTGTCGGAAATCTATATGAATCCAACTTTTGTCAAGCGGATGTATATAAAAACAAAAAATCCGACAACTCAGAAGAAGGTAAAAATACCGAATCTGAGCAGCAGACTACCTCGGAATCATTATCCTATGATTGGAATGGTTGGCAGTTTCGCTCCCAAGCAGAAGTGAATATTGCAGAAGCCCTCGATCGCGCCGATGTTTTGTTCTTCCCCAACGCCAAGGCACGGTTGAACACCCCGAACGGAAAGCAAAACCCATCCCCTCATTTTCTGATCTGTTGCAAAGCAAAGCTGGGAATTTTAGCGGTAGATGTAGATCATCGCGATCGCGAATCCAGCACTGA
>NZ_JAYFER010000159.1:0-5534 GCF_055795065.1 Lyngbya sp. CCY1209 | reverse complement strand
CAGTTAAGGCGATAGCTGGTCAGCTACCTGAAGGGGAGGGCACGAAGCCCCCGTGCTTCAGCCGGGGGTGCTGACTCGTTCTAAGTCTATCTATTCATCTATTATAGATCCTTTTAATTGAGAGTCAACTTTAAATCAGAATCATTCCAGAAAATAAGTACAAATACTCATTTACAACACTCTAAATCAGAATTATTCTGAGTTCAGAAACATTCAATCAAGCTGAAACAGGAACTATGGTTATCGACAAAGTACCCGACGTTGTATTCAAAACCCGCGTCCGCGACGAGTCCGTCGGCGGCCCCAACCCCTTCCGCTGGCAAGATCGCACCACCCAAGAGCTCTTCGGCGGCAAGCGCGTTGTCGTCTTCTCCCTCCCCGGTGCTTTCACCCCCACCTGTTCCTCCACCCACCTCCCCCGCTACGAGGAACTCTACGAAGAAATCAAAGCCCAAGGCATCGACGAGATCATCTGCATCTCCGTCAACGACGCCTTCGTCATGTACCAGTGGGGCAAACAGCAGGGCGCCGACAAAGTGTTTTTGCTGCCCGACGGAAACGGCGAATTCACCCGCAAAATGGGGATGCTGGTTGACAAGTCCAACCTGGGCTTCGGGATGCGTTCCTGGCGCTATTCGATGGTCGTCAACGACGGCAAAATCGAGAAAATGTTCATCGAGCCCGACTTCGGCGACAACTGCCCCACCGACCCCTTTGAAGTCTCCGACGCCGACACCATGTTGGCTTACCTGAAGGGATAAAAGAGCTAATATTAGGATAGGCAAGAGGCAAGAGGCAAGAGGCAATAGGGAGTTAATTGTCGGGTGCGTTCCCACTCATTTATGATCGGTTGAATCGGTCGGTGATAGTGGGGAACGCACCCAAAACGACTCCCGACTCCCGACTCCCGACTCCCGACTCCCGCTATTTCGTCGTCATCGTGTGAATCCCGTCCCAATCTTCCGGGGGGGGATTTTCCAAGTAGTTTTGCGATCGCGCGATGTGAATTTCCACCGCGCGATCGTCCGGCCGCATGGTTCGGGCAATTTCCAAGTGTCGGATCGCCCCGGAAAAATTGCGTTCCAAGTAAGCTTCTCGCCCCAAACTGTAATATTCCAAAAACTCGTGGGTTTCTTCGCCCAATTGCAGGGATTTTGAGCCGATCAACTCGTAAATATTGACCGCCTTATTTTTCCCCTTCACCCGCACCTTGTCCAACTCCCGCACCCAGATGCGATCGCCGCACAATTCGTAAGTCATCTCACTTAAAATAATATCGCAGCCATATAACTTAGTCAATTGTTCCAAACGGGAACTCAAATTCACCCCATCTCCAATCACCGTATAATCCATCCGTTTTTGGGAGCCGATATTGCCCGAAACCACCTCCCCCGAACTCATGCCGATCCCGATGCGAATCTGCGGTTCAGTGGGGCGGGATTCGTTGAACTCCTTCAATCTCCGCCGCATATCCAACGCCGACTTCACCGCCATCCAAGCGTGATTGTCCCGCAGCGGAAGCGGCGCCCCGAACACCGCCATCAGCGCGTCACCGATAAACTTATCCAACGTTCCTTCGTGGGAAAAAACCGCCTCCACCATCGTTTCAAAATACTGATTTAACAGCGCCACCACGTCGGAGGCTTCCAAATTTTCGGTCAATGTAGTGTAACCCCGGATGTCGGAAAAAAGGATTGTTACTTCCTTCCGTTCCCCGACCATCAGCGCATCTTCCCCCAGGGCCATCACCCGCTCCGCGACACCGGGAGTCATGTAGCGGTACATGGTGGTTTTCATCCGCTTTTCGCGGCTGATATCTTCCAGAACCACCAACCCCCCGCGCACGCCGCCTTCCGGGTTGGTGAGGGGGTTAACGGTGAGGTTGATGCTGCGTTCGAGTTGGCGGATCTCCGGGGTGGAATAGGTGGGCGATCGCTCGCCCTTTCCCCGACTCCAGGGGTAATAAATATCGGGATTGTCGCGATCGGGAACCACCAAAATCGGGATCGATATTTCCTCCCCAAACTCAGGAATCGTCACTTCCACCAACCCCAACGTCAAACTTTGTTCGGGGACGAAATGGCGGGCGGCATATTTGAGGCTATCTTCCAGACGAAGTTGCAAATTTTCGATGGGGAGAACGTCCCAGATGTACTGCCCCCTCAGATGGTCTTCCCAATATTGGCGGATCTGGCGGTGGCGGGCGCGGCGGCGGGGACATCCGAGCAGTTCCAAAGCGGCATCGTTGATGGTGACGATGCGGCCCTGTAAATCCGTAGAAATGACCACATCGGAGAGGCTTTGGAGGATGTCTTTTTGGTACTGTTTCTCCACCATCACATTTTCAAACAACTGGGCATTTTGTAGGGCGATGCCCGCCTGGGCGTTGAACGCCCGGAGAAATTCTTCGTCAGAGTTGGTGAAACTGCCCTTGTGCTTGTTGATCAGTTGGGTGACGCCGATCAATTCCCCCTTGGCGTTGTAGACGGGCATACAGAGGATGTTGCGGGTTCGGTAGCCGGTTTTGCGATCGGTGGTGGGGTCGAAACGGGGGTCGGTGTAGGCGTTGGTGATGTTCAAAACCTGGCCGGTGGAGGCGACGTAACCGGCGATGCCCTTGTTGGCGGGGATGCGAATTTCCACCATTGTTTTGCCGTCGGCTTTCGCCACTTTTGTCCACAGTTCCTGGGTTTCTTTTTTGAGTAAGAAAATCGTGCTGCGATCGGCCTGCATCAGATCCCGGGCCTGTTCCATCACGGACAGCAAAGTGGTTTCGAGATCCAGACTTTGGCCGAGGGTGGTGGTAGCTTTTAAAAGGGCCGCGACACCCCGCTGGTTGCGGGCGGCGACGAAAAAGGATTGGCAGCTTTCCAGGATGATGCCGATGGAGTCGGCGAAGGAGCGAAATTGCTGCTCGTCTTCCTCCGTAAAACCGCGATCGCCCGCCTTGTTGAGCAGCCGCACCACCGCCACCGGTTCAGAGGGGTTCTGGGTGCTGAAAATGGGCATACAGAGAATGCTGCGGGCGCGGTATCCGTGGGGTTCGTCCACGGCGGGGTCAAACAGGTGACAGGTGTGGGCGTCGCCGATATTGATCGCCTGTCCCGTGCGGGCAACGTGGCCCAAAATTCCCGTGTCCATCGGCAGGCGGACTTCTTCGGTGTGTTCTCGGGGGGTCGATCCCGGCTCGCCGTCGGTGTCGGGGAGGGTTTTGTACCAGAGCTGCCCTTTGTTGCGGTTGATCAGAAAAATCGTGGTGCGATCGGCTTCCAGAATTTGGCCGATTTTGAGGGTGAAGGCGTCGAGGAGTTGTTCGAGGAGGGTTTCGATCGCCTCGTTATTAATTAATTCGATCGCCCGCAAAAATTGCTGAAATTCGGCGGTGATGAAATCCAGAATGCAGATAAATTCCCCCATCGGCAGATGCTTGACGCGATCGGCCAATAAGCCCATGCGATTGACTTGAGTCAACGTAGCGAGAATGCTACCGGCGTTGGAGAGGGTCATGGGTCGGGGTCGGATTCAAAAAGGATTCAAAATTGAAGGATGAAACCCCCGATTCAGGAGTAAAAAAGATCGAGATCCGGCTCGATCTCGACCGGTGGCGGGATCTCCGAGAAACGGAGAACAAAATTGTTGTCCCGCCGGGATGCGATCGCCACTCCGGGACCCGAAGTCCTGGGAACCTGTCCGGGTGGCGGACAGGGAACGGCGGAATTCTCCGCCCCCTGTCTCAAGTCTACGGGTTTCCTCGAAACTAGGCAACTGACGGCAGGGACTCCCGGGCGAGAATGGCTTGGTAGTAGCGTCTCAACTGTTGGGTCGCCGCCGCCCACCCCCAGCGTTCCGCCTCCAGGCGGGCATTTTGTCGCAGCAGTTCCCGCTCGGCGCCGCGGGACAGCAGCCGTTTGGTGGCCTCGATCGCCCCATTTTCGTCCGCCGGGTCGAACAGGTGGCCGTTCACCCCGTCGGTGACGATATCGGGGATGCCCCCGGAGCGGGCCGCCACCACCGGGGTCCCGGCGGCCATCGCCTCCAGCAGCACCAACCCCAAGGTTTCCGTCCGGGAGGGGAAGATAAACGCATCGGCACAGGCGTAGGCGGAAGCCAGGGCTTCGCCCCGCAGGTAGCCGACGAAGTGGGTGGGGGTGCCGGCGAAATGCTCCTCCAGAGCCTCCCGGTTGGGGCCGTCTCCCACCAAAGCCAACCGGGCGCCGGGGATGGCCTCCAGGATGGGTTTGATGCGATCGACCTCTTTTTCCGCCCCCAGGCGCCCGACGTAAATCAGCAGGGTGCTCTCCGGGTGGCCCTCGGTGAGGCGATCGCGCATTTCGGCATTGGCCCGGTGGGGTTGGAACAGCTCCGTATCGACCCCCCGCTGCCACAGGTCCACCCGCTCGATGCCGTGGTTCCGCAACTCTTGAACCATCGCCGTGGAGGTGCACAGGTTCAGGGCCGCCTGGTTGTGGGCCGTCCGCAGCAGCCCCCACAGGAACTCTTCGAGCATCCCCAGGCCGTAGTGGTGCAGGTATTGGGGCAGGTGGGTATGGTAGGAGGCGACGAGGGGGATGCCGAGTTTTTTGCCGTAGTACAGGCCGCTGAGGCCCAAAACGGCGGGGTTGGCGACGTGGATGATGTCCGGGCGGAATTCCGCCAATTTGGTACCGATGCCGGGGTGGGGGAGTCCGATTTTCAGTTCCGGGTACATCGGCAGGGGAAATCCTTCAACGCCGTAGATTCGACATCCCTTGTATTCCGTCAGTCCCCCTTCCGGAGAGACGATCAACACTTCGTCCCCCGCGCGGCTGAGGTGTTCAGCGGTGTGGCACAGTCGCGTAACGATGCCGTCGATTTTCGGTAAAAATGTTTCCGTGAAAAGCGCGATTCGCATAGAAGTTTGTCTGGTTCGGAATCGATAGTCTCCAATTTCTATCCATCATCTCAGACTTTGCGATCGCGCGATCGCTCGAATCGAAACTCGGGACTCGGGAAATCGGACTTTCGCCATTGCCGACGAGCGATCGCGGTTTGCACCCCCGGCCCCGAATCCTTTGGTAGCACAGGCATCTTGCCTGTGAGGAAAAGCGATCGCGGTTTGCACCCGACCGACTCACTAGACCGATGATAGATGCGATCGCCCCCCATGATTCACACTGGAAAGGCGATCGTAGATTCGTTCAATCAGTTCCCGATCTTCAATAAAATTAACAATCCTGGCTCTTCGGTGAGGAGAGAAAACAAAAGAATAATATTATACCACAATTTTGTTTTTCCTGACATTCAATCTGACAAAATCCCCCTCAGATCTGACAACTTAACATTGGTTCACAAAAAACCTGACAAAATTCGACAAAAGATCTGACAAAACCTGGCTCCAACGGGGAGGTTTATCATCTATATTGAATTTATACAATGAATGGTTGTATCAAGTCCACCGGCAGGTTTTTTCAACCATTTTTACGAGAGAAGGACGAGAGTTTGAAAGCCACGTCTTTTTAAAGCGTGGATGAAAAACGAACGGCGACTTCAGTCGC